>NZ_JBSFWR010000063.1:0-49990 GCF_053594915.1 Kitasatospora sp. NPDC002543
ACGTGCTGCTGGGGCCGGACGGACCGGTGGTGGTGGACGTCAACGACTTCCCGAGCTTCCGGCAGGTACCGGACGCGGTGGCCCGGGTCGCCCGGCTCGGCTACCACGACTCGCTGATCAGCCGGGTCGAGAACGCCCGCCGCTGGCCACCGCCGGGAATGCCCGCCCGGGCCGACGAGCTCCTGCTCGCCGACGGCGAACTGGACGAGCTCTGGCAGACCGTCCGGCGGGAGCGCGAACACCTCGGCGAACGCGCCGCCGCCCGGCCCCCGCTCACCGTCCGCACCGACCCGCCGGACGCCGCCACCGTCGAGGTGCTCACCCACCTGCTCGCCGTCTACCGCGCCGCCGCGGGCCGGATCGGCGGCGAGGAGCTGGCCGCCGTCCTGGAACACCACGCCCACACCCTGCTCGGCGGACGGCACCCCGAGCCCCACCCGGACCCCGCCGCCGGACTCCCGCCCACCGACCGCTCGCCCACCGCCTGCTCGCCCGCCGCCCGCTCGCTCGCCGCCCAGTACGCCGAACTCGCCGGCTGGGCCCACTTCGAGGGCGACCGCCCGGCCCGCGCGCTCAGCTGGTACGCCACCGGACTGGAATGGGCCCGCGCGAGCGACGACCGGGCCACCACGGCCGCCCTGCTCGTCCGCCAGAGCACCCTGTACTGGTGGCTCGGCGACCCGGCCACCGCACTCGCCCTGGCGCAGACCGCCCGGACCGTCGCCCCTCCCCGACCGGGGCTGTGGGCCTGGGCCGCCGTCGTCCAGGCCCACGCCCACGCGCTCGCCGGACAGGCCCCGCAGGCCCGCCGGACCCTGGCGGACGCCCGGCGGCTGACCGGCGCCGCCCTGCTCTCCGGCGAGCCGACGCCCTGGACGGCGCGCGCCGAACTGGTCCTGGCCGTCGCCCACGGCACCTGTCACCGGGACCTCTCGCTCCGCACCGGCCGCACCGCCCACGCCCGCGCCGCGGCGGACCGGCTGGAGACGGCCCTGCGGCTCCTCGACCGGGCCGCCCACCCGCGGGACCACGCCCTGGTCACCGCCCGCCTCGCCGGCGCCCACGCCCTCGCCGGCCGCCCCGACGCCGCGGTCGCCGTGCTCTCCCGGCTGCCGCCGAACACCACCGGCCGCATCGCCCGCGAGCAGCGGCGGGCCGGGGAGTGGCTGCACCGGTGAACGCCCGGGCTCCCCGGCCGGACCTCGCCGCGCCCGCCGGGCGGACTCACGGCACGGCGGCGTCCGGGCGGACGCGCGACGGGGTGGCGTCCGGGCGGACGCGGCGGCGGGGCCGGCCACCACCTGCGGGAGTGGTGACCGGCCCCGCCAGACCGGTCCGGCCGGACCGGCGGCCCCTGCGGCTCGGCTCAGAGGCCGGCCGCCGCCGAGGCGATGGCCGAGGCGTACGTGCTCACCTGCGAGTAGACGCCCGGGTAGCCCGCGCGGGCGCAGCCGTTGCCCCAGCTGACGATGCCGACCTGGACCCAGCGGCCCGCCGAGTCCCGGCGGACCATCGGGCCGCCCGAGTCGCCCTGGCAGGTGTCGACGCCGCCCTGGGAGACGTAGCCCGCGCAGAGCGAGCCGGCCTTGTTCAGGCCCGGGTAGGCGGCGGCGCAGGTGGCGTCGTCGACGAACGGCACGGTGGCCTTGAGCAGGTACCGCTGCTGGGCGCCGCCCTCGCTCGCGGCACCCCAGCCCATGATGGTGAAGGTGCCGCTGTCGTACACGGTGGAGGTGGCGATCGGCAGGGTGCCGACCGTGCTGCCGCTGATCGGCGAGGCCAGCTTGATCAGCGCCCAGTCGTTGCCGTTCTCGGCGCCGGTGAAGGACGGCGACTGGTAGACGTACGAGGAACGGGCCGTGATCGCGGTGCCGCTGCGCAGGTCGACCGCTCCCGCGGTGACGGTGATGCTGCTGTCGGCGCCGGTGCCGTCGACGCAGTGGGCGGCGGTGAGCACGATCTGCGAGGTGTAGAGCGCGCCGCCGCAGCCCATCGAGAGCCGCACCACGAACGGGAACTCGCCCTGCGCCGCCCGCGTGCCGCCGACCACGCTCGGCGACGGCGCGGGCGAGGCGGCGGCGGGCAGTACGAGCATGCCGGCGCCGAGCACCAGACCGGCCAACAGGCTCATCAGCCTGCCGAGTTGACGCATCATCGGACTCCTCCTTGCAGGTGGGGAAGACCGAGAGTGGCCCGGCGAGCGGCACCGCAGGAGGGGGTCGCCCTTGCCGGTCGAAACTGGCAGGAACACGGCAATGCCCGGTTCCGGGAGTGAAGGCCCTAAGGTGATCGCCCATGCGAGATCTTGTGGCGGGGATGAAGTACCTGGTCGAGGGCCAGAAGTGGGTGGGCCGACACGGCCGCTGGTGGGGCTTCGGGATGTTGCCGGCCCTGCTCGCCCTCGTCGGCTACGTCGTCGCGCTCGCCTTCCTCGGCGCCTGGTCGCTGGACCTCGCGGACTGGGCCACCCCGTTCGCCGACCACTGGTCCTCCCCGTGGCGGGGCCTGCTGCGCGACACGCTCGCGGCCGTCGTCTTCGGCGGCGGCCTGCTGCTCTCCCTGCTCACCTTCACCGCTGTCACCCTGCTGGTCGGCCAGCCCTTCTACGAGGCGCTCTGCGCCGAGGTCGACGAGACCGAGGGCGGCGCGCCCGCCCCGCCGGACACCGCGCTCTGGCGGGAGTTGCTGATCGCGGTGCGCGACAGCGTGGCCGTCCTGGTGCGGGTGGCCGCGTTCGGCGTGGTGCTGTTCGCCTGCGGGTTCATCCCGGTGGTCGGGCAGACGGTGGTCCCGGCGCTCGGCTTCCTGGTGTCCGGCTTCTTCCTGACCGTCGAGCTGACGGCCGTCGCCTTGCAGCGGCGCCGGGTGCCCCAGCCGGAGCGGATCCGGCTGCTGCGCGCCCGGCTCGGGCTGGCGCTCGGCTTCGGCACGCCGCTGGTGCTGGCCTTCCTGGTGCCGCTGGTCACCGTGCTCGCCATGCCGGGGGCCGTCGCCGGCGCCACCCTGCTGGCCCGCAACCTCGTCCCGACCGCACCGGAGGAGCCGGAGGAGCCGGAGGAGCCGGAGGAGGGGGAGCACGAGCACGGCCCGGCCGCCGGCCACTCCGCCGTCCCCGACCTCTCGGCCTTCTCCGGCACCCCCGCCCGGCCCGTCCCGGGCAACCCGTACGCGAGCTGAGGCCGTCACCGAGCGGTCACGCTGCGCCGACCTCGCCCCCGCACACGTGTGAGCCCGCCCACAGGGGGAGCGCCGTCCACGATCCCCGATAGTGGACGGCCACCGGCAAACCCCCGGCCCGCGGCCGCCGGGGCGCCCCGGCCGGACCGCGCGCCGCCGCGCCCCGCCTGAAGAACACAGGCCACCACGGCTCACGCCCTGTCGATCGGGCGTCGCGCGCCGCCCTCGACCCCTGGGCGGCCAATCCGGACAAACCGCCACAAAGACCTCGCCATGTCCGGCCACGACCACCCCGCAGCCACGATCCGGCGTAGTAGCGAACGCCTTTGCCAGCCGTCCCCGGCCCTGCCAAGAATGGCCCGTCGCCAGGCAGCGCAGCCGACCACCCCCTGCCGCCGCGCAGCCCGCCCGCCCCGCCGCTTCCGCCGGGGCGCCACGGCCGTCCAGGGCGGCCGCACGGGCCCCGCTCACCCGGAGCCCCGCGATGCCCCGCCCCCCGGTGCCACCGGCACGGCCCCCGACGGAGAAGGATCGTCCGCCCCATGCAGCTCAGCCATGCCCGCCGCAACTCCCTGATCACCGGAGTCGCCACCCTCGTGGTCGCGAGCGCCGCCACCGCCGCCCTCGCCCTCCCGCAGGCCGGGAACAGCACCGAGGCCGCCCCCGCGGCCGCCGTCGCGGTGGACAGCGTGCCGGTCGCCGACCAGGTCCAGGCCGACACCGCCGCCGCCGACCAGGCCGCCCAGGACGCCCAGGCGAAGGCCGACGCGGACGCCGCCGCCCAGAGCCAGGCCCAGGCCCAGGCCCAGGCCCAGGCCCAGGCCCAGGCCCAGGCCGAGGCGGACGCCAAGGCCAAGGCCGACGCCGAGGCCGCCGCCTCCCGCTCCCAGGAGCGCCAGAACCTCAACAGCGCCCCGGCCGCCTACTCCGGCACCCCGCAGCAGATCGCCGCGCAGATCGTCCCGGCCGGCCAGCTCCAGTGCTTCAGCAACATCGTGTTCCGCGAGAGCAGCTGGAACCCGCTCGCGGTCAACGCCTCCTCCGGTGCCTACGGCCTGGTCCAGGCCCTGCCCGGCTCCAAGATGGCCTCCGCCGGCGCCGACTGGCGCACCAACCCGGCCACCCAGATCAAGTGGGGCCTGAACTACATGAACACCCGCTACGGCAGCCCCTGCGCCGCCTGGTCGTTCTGGCAGACCCACCACTGGTACTGATCCGGCGAACCGGGACAATGGCTCCTTTCCCGAACACGGCGAACGGAGCCCTTGTGGGTACGCACTACCTGGTGGATCCCGAGGTCGCCGGAGGACTCGGACCGGAGACCGTCATGGACTCCACCACCCATCCTCCGAAGGTCTCGCGACTCCACTACGAGGTCATCGACTGGCTGGGCGACTCCATCGTCCAGACCTTCCCCTGCCACCTCGTCCTGCGCGGCGTCGCGCGCCGGTTCGCGGCGGAGGGGTTCACGGGATTCCGCACGGGCGAGGCGACCGTCTCGGCCTCCGAGGACTTCCACGAGCTGAATCCCGGAGGCGAGGTCCCGGACCTCGTGTGGCTGCTCGTCGACGGGGAGCCCGGCGTGGCCGACCTCGGGCTCACCGACCGGGCGCGGCTCGTCGTCAGCGAGCGGGTCCTCGACGTCCTGAAGTCCGGGACTCTCGACGCCGGCACCTTCTCGCCCTGGCCGGGCCGATCGCCGGTCACCGCATCGCCGCAGGTCGGAGCGGGCGTGGACACGTCCGGAAGGCCGCGTGAAGATATGGCGCGCACTCGTACGATTTGCCACTGATTGCTCTGAATTACGGACCGTCAGGGCTTTGCCACGGTTCGCAGGCCCTCTTACGCTCCGGCGTCATGCCCTCACCCCTGATCAGCGTCGTGCTCCCCGCGTACGACCAGCACGGACAGCTCGCCGACTGCCTGGACTCGCTGCTCGCGCAGTCCCTGGCCGACATCGAGGTGATCGTGGTCGCCGACCGCTCCCCCGAGACCGCGGGCGGGCTCGCCGACGCGTACGCGGCCCGGCACCCGCGGGTGTCGGTGCTGCACCTGAACGCGGCGGTCGGGGTCGGGGCGAGCCGGAACGCGGGGGCGGCGCGGGCCGTCGGCGAGTACCTGCTGTTCCTGGACGCCGACCACCTGCTGCCCCGGGACGCGCTCCACGCGCTCACCGACCGGCTCCGGCAGACCGGCCCCGTAGACGTGCTGCTGTTCGGCCACTCCCGCCGGCACCAGGACCGGGACTGGCCGGGCGGGGCCGAGGCGCTGCTCGCCGAGGCCGGCCCCGAGCCGTTCGCGCCCTTCGACCGGCCCGCGCTGTTCGGCGCGCCGCCGCTGATCTGGGACCGGCTGGTCCGCCGCGGGCACTGGGCCGAGCTCGGCCTGGCCTTCCCACCCGGCCGCTACGAGGAGGTCCCGGTGGCGCACGCGGCGCTGCTCGGCGCCCGGAAGGCCGCCGTGCTGGCGCGCGAGTGCGTCCGGTTGCGCCGCCGGGAGACCGTCCACCCGGCGGGCGGCCCGGGCAGCGGCGTCTTCGACCTGTTCGAGCAGTACGAGCGCAGCTTCGCCCTGCTGGAGGACCAGCCGCACCTGTACGCGGTGCGCGACGCGCTGTTCGTCCGGATGATCCGGCACTACCTGTTCGTCTTCGACCTGGCCGGCTGCGTCACCCGCGCCGAGCGGCCGCAGTTCTTCCACCGCGCCGCCGAGCACCACCGCCGCTTCCAGCCGCCCGGGCACCGCCGGCCGGGCGGCCGCGAGGGGATCAAGTTCTCGCTGCTGGCGGGCGGCGCCTACCCGGCCTTCGAGGTCGCCAAGCTGTCCCACATCGCGCGCGGCACCCTCACCGGGCGGAGGTAGCGGAAGCAGCCGGAGGAGCGCCCACCCGGGTGAGGCGGGCGCCGCGCCCGGTTCCCGTGGCGCCGCGCGGCTGCGATCATCGGCGGAGCCGTCGCCGCACCCGCCCGGGAGGTCCCTGGTGAGCCGTCCGTCCGCCGTCCCCGGGGCCGAGTTGGCCCGTGAGCTGGCCGCCGTGCTGCGCGGCGAGGTCCGCTTCGGCGCGGCCGAGCGCACCGTCTACAGCCAGGACGCCTCCAACTACCGGCAGTTGCCGCTCGGCGTGGTCAAGCCCGCCGACCTCGACGACGTCCGCACCGCCCTGGCGCTCTGCCGCGCCCACCGGGTGCCGGTGGTGGCGCGCGGCGCCGGAACGAGCATCGGCGGGCAGGCGATCGGCCCGGGCGCGGTGGTGCTGGACTTCCGCCGCCACCTGGGCTCGGTGCTGGAGATCGATCCGCAGGCCCGCACCGCGCGCGTCCAGCCCGGCACCGTGCTGGACGACCTCCAGCGCGCCGCCAGGCCGTACGGGCTGCGCTTCGGCCCCGACCCGTCCACCCACAGCCGGTGCACCCTCGGCGGGATGATCGGCAACGACTCCTGCGGCTCGCACTCGCTCGCCTGGGGGCGCACCGCCGACAACGTCGAGCGGCTGGAGCTGCTGCTCGCAGACGGCACCGAGCTGACCGTCGGCGGGCGTCTCACCCCGCAGGAGCGCGCCGCGCTCGCCGCGCGGCCCGGTCGGGTCGGCGCACTCCACACCGCGCTGCAGGAGTTCACCGACCGCAACCTCGCCGTCATCCGGAAGGGCATGCCCCGACTGCCCCGCCGCACCTCCGGCTACCCGCTGGACGCGCTGCTGCCCGAGCAGGGCCACGACCTGGCCCGGGCGCTCACCGGCACCGAGGGCACCTGCGCACTGCTGCTCGGCGCCACCGTCCGGCTGGTCGAGGACCCGCCCGCCCGGGCCCTGGTGGTGGCCGGCTACCCCGACGAGGGCGCCGCCGCCGACGCCGTCCCGGCGCTGCTGCCGTACGGCCCGCTGACCGCCGAGGGCATGGCGGCCGACCTGATCGCCGCGCTGCTCGCCGCCGGGCCCCGCCCGCCCGCGCTGGACCGGCTGCCCGCCGGCGAGTGCTGGCTGTTCCTGGAGACCGGAGGCGACACCCCGGTGGCCGCCTACCAGGCCGCCCGCCGGCTCGCCGACGCGGTGCGCCGGGAACGCTCGGCCACCGTCGCCCTGGTCACCGACCCGGTCGAGCAGCGCCAGCTGTGGGCCGTCCGGGAGGCCGGCGCCGGGATCGTCACCCGGCTGCCCGGAGGCGGCGAGGCCTGGCCCGGCTGGGAGGACTCCGCCGTCCCGCCCGAACGGCTCGGCGACTACCTCCGGGACCTGCGCGCCCTGCTGCGCCGGCACAGCCTGCACGGCGTCCCGTACGGGCACTTCGGCGACGGCTGCGTGCACCTGCGGATCGACTTCCCGCTGGACGAGCCCCAAGGAGTGCTGGTCTTCCGGGAGTTCCTGGAGCAGGCGGCCGATCTGGCGGTCTCGTACGGCGGTTCGCTCTCCGGCGAGCACGGCGACGGACAGGCCCGCGCGGAGCTGCTGCCGCGCATGTACCCGCCCGAAGTGATCGACCTGTTCGGCGAGTTCAAGCGGATCTGGGACCCGGAGAAGGTGCTCAACCCGGGCGCCCTGGTCGATCCCCGCCCGCTCGACGCCGACCTGCGCTTCGTCACCGCCCCGCGCCGCCCACTGCCGCTGGCCCTCCCGTACGAGCAGGACGGCGGCAGCCTGGTCAAGGCGGTGCACCGCTGCGTGGGCGTCGCCAAGTGCGTGGCGCCGGGCAGCGGGGTGATGTGCCCGAGCTACCTGGCCACCGGCGAGGAGCGGCACTCCACCCGGGGGCGGGCCCGGCTGCTCGCCGAGATGCTGCGCGGGGACGCCGTCCCGGACGGCTGGCGCTCGCCGGAGGTGCGGGAGGCGCTGGACCTCTGCCTGAGCTGCAAGGGCTGCGCGAGCGACTGCCCGGTCCACGTCGACATGGCGACCTACAAGTCCGAGTTCCTGTACCAGCACTACCGGCACCGGCCGCGCCCACTCGCGCACTACTCGATGGGCTGGCTGCCGCTCTGGCTGCGGGCCGTCGCGCTCGCGCCGGGGGCCGCCAACGCGCTCGTCCGCTCCCGGGCCGGCGGGCCGCTCAAGCGGCTCGGCGGGATCGACCGGCGCCGGGTGCTGCCGGTCTTCCCGCCGGAGACCTTCACCGCCTGGCACCGGCGGCACCGCGCCGCGCACCCGTCCCCGGCGGGCGCCCGGCCGGTGCTGCTGTGGCCGGACACCTTCTCCGACCACCTCCAGCCGAACGTGCCGCGCTCGGCCGTCGCGGTGCTGGAGCACCTGGGCTTCGACGTCCGGCTGCCCTCGGGCCCGGTCTGCTGCGGCCTCACCTGGTACTCCACCGGCCAACTCGGCACCGCCCGGCGGGTGTTGCGGCGCAGCCTGCGCGCGCTGGCGGACGCCCGGGTCCCGGCCGGCACCCCCGTGGTCGGCCTGGACCCCAGCTGCACGGCGACCCTGCGCGAGGACCTGCCCCGGCTGCTCGGCGCACCGGGCCGCCCGCTCGCCGAACGCACCCGCACCTTCGCCGAGTTCCTCGACGAGTACGCTCCCGACGCCCCGCTCCCCCCGGTCCGGCTGGACGCCCTCACCCAGACCCACTGCCATCAGCACGCGGTACTCGGCAGCGCCGCCGACCGCCGAGTGGAGGCTCGGCTCGGCCTGAACAACCGGGTCCTGGACGCCGGTTGCTGCGGCCTGGCGGGGAACTTCGGCTTCGAGCGCGGCCACTTCGAGGTGTCCGAGGCGATCGCGGAGCGGGTCCTGCTGCCCGAGGTCCGGGCCGCCGGGCCGGGGACGGTCGTCCTGGCGGACGGCTTCAGCTGCCGCACCCAGATCGCCCAACTCGCCGACGGGCGACAGGCCCTGCACCTGGCAGAGCTGATCGCCCGGGAGCTCCCGGGCGAGTCCTGAAAGCCCGTTCCGGAAGCCCTTCCCGAAGGCTTCTCCCGAAAGCCGGTGCGCGGTTCAGGCGTGCGCCGCGAGGAAGGCCCCGGCGTGCGCCGCGGCCTCCTCCCTGGTCGGGTGGCCGGCGGCCGCCTCGCCGGGCGCGCCGTCGGCGCCGATGGCCGTCCAGCGCCAGCCGCCGGCCGCCGTATCCTCGGTCAACTCGGCCGTTCCGCCGCACAGTCGGAGCGATCCGGGCCGCGCCACCGGACGGCCGACCGCCTCCGGCCACTTCTTCCGGGCGCCCTGCCGGGTGATGCCCCAGGCGGCACCGAGCTGCTCGTAGCTGGCACCGTAGGAGCCCGCGGTGGCGGCCGCGCCCTCGGTGAGCCGCTTGACCTCGGCGTCCACCAACTTCCAGGCGGACAGCACGGAGAGGGCGACCTCGACCGGCTCGGCGTTCCACATCCGGTCCACGGGCAGGCCGGTCGCGCGGGCGCGCACGGCGGCGGCGAGGGGACCAAGGGCATCGAGAAGGGCCTTGGCCAGCTCGGCCTGTTCCTCATGGGTGATCTCCACAGTGGTCATGACGACAACCTTAGTTGTCGGACGGGCCAGCGACAACCGGAGTTACCGACGGAATCGGTCCACGGGGTTCGCGTCCCGCCGCTCCGGCGCGAACGGGATCCCGGAGGAGAGCCCCCGGAGGCCCACCGCCAGCGCCTCCCCCAGGAAGCCCACGCCCATCGACAGCTGGATCGGCCGGGCGCCCGGCGCGAGGCCGAAGTGCTCGGCGAGCACGGCGAACCCGGCCATCACGGCGAGCGACACCGCCGCGACCAGGAAGGTCCACCCGCTGTAGCGCTGCCACAGCACCCCCTCCCGTTCGTAGACCCGGACGGTGGCGCCGCGCACCGCGCCCAGCGCGACGCCGAGCGCGACACCCGCCGCGATCCAGCCGTGGTCGGCCGCACCGAGGTCGTGCCGCTCGACGAGCGTCCACGCGCCGATGGCGGTGAGCACCACCGCCGGCCCGAAGAGGTCCCGGACGTTGAGCGGCTCGCCGCGCAGCCTCCGGATCGCCACCACCACGACCACGGCGGCGATCAGCCCCGCGTGCACCCAACCGTTCATCCCCGACCCCTTTTGTAGCCCGACTGTGCTAAATCGGCAATTTAGCTCGACCGTGCTATAACGGCAACATGCCGAAGATCGTCGACCCCGCCGAGCGCCGCCAGGCCGTCGCCGACGCCGTCCTGCGCGTCGCGGCCCGCGAGGGGCTCGAACACGCCTCCCTGCGCAACGTCGCCGAGGAGGCCGGCCTGGCCGTCGGCTCGGTGCGGCACTACTTCGCCGGCAGCTCCGAACTGATGATCTTCGCGATGCGCGAGCTGGCCCAACGGATCGAGGCCCGCATCCGGATCCACGCCGCCGCCCTGCTCGACCCGGCCCGCGGCACCGACCCGCACGAACGGACCGGCCGACGCGAACGGACCGTCCGACTGCTCGCCGAGACCCTCCCGCTGGACGCCGGGCGCCGCGAGGAGTCCGCGCTCTGGCTCTCCTTCGTCACCGCCGCCCGCACCCGGCCCGAACTGCGCCCCCGCGCCGCCGAACTACAGGCCGGGCTCGACGAGTTGGTCCGGCGCGTCCTCATCGAGTCCGAGCGCACCGGCGGCACGGCCCCCGGCCTCGACCTCGACCTCGAGACCCGCCGGCTCTCCGCCCTGCTGGACGGCCTCACCCTCCAGGCCGTCCAGCAACCCGACCTGATCGGCCCGGACGAACTGCGCGCGGTGCTGCGCCGCCACCTCGACACCCTGGCCGCTCCGCCCTCCTGACAGCGCGTCGGCACCCCCGGCACAATGGCGCGATGACCCTCACCACCGCCGAGGCCGACAGGCTGCTGGCCGACCACTTCGCCCCCTGGGTGCAGGACCTGGGGCTGTCGACCGTCGAAACCGGCGAACGCCACGCCGTCCTGCGGCTGCCCTGGTCCGACCGGCTCGCCCGCGAGGGCGGCGGACTGTCCGGCCAGGCGCTGATGGCCGCCGCCGACACGGCCTGCGTGATCGCCCTCTCCGCGGCCCGCGACGGCTTCGGCCCGATGACCACCGTCCAGCAGTCCACCACCTTCCAGCGCGCCGTTCTCACCCAGGACGTCCTGGCGCACGCCCAGATCACCAAACTCGGCCGCCGGATCGCCTTCCTCGACGTCACCCTCACCCCCGTGGGCGCCGAGGAGCCCGCCGCCCACGCCACCACCGTCTACGCCCTGGGGTGACCGCGCCGCCGCCCGGGCCGGGCCCTCGCCCGCGGCGCACGGCCGCGCCGCGCCGGCAGCCCGAGCGGCACGGCGGTCAGGCCCGCACGGCGGCCCGACCCCGCCGCACGACCGAGGCCCCGCCCAACCGTGCGGCGGGGTCCGTGGCCCGCACGCCCCCGGTGCGGCGTCAGCCCTGGGCGGCCCCCGCCGGCGCCCGCTCCGCACAGACCGCCGAGACGAACTCGGCGAGCCGCGCCTGCGGCAGGCCGCGCGCGATGTCCGCCTCGCTGATCATGCCGACCAGCTTGTGCTCCGGGTGGTTGATCACCGGCAGCCGGCGCACCTGGTACTGCTCCATCACCCGCAGCACCTGCTCGCAGTCCTCGTCCGCCTCCACCGTCATCGGCCGCCCCTGCGCCAGCTCGCCCGCCGTCACCGACGCCGGGTCGCGCCCCTCGGCGACGCAGCGCAGCACGATGTCGCGGTCGGTCACGATGCCCAGCAGCTTGTCGTTCGGCCCGCAGATGGGCAGCGCGCCCACGTGGCGCTCCCGCATGATCCGGGCGGCGGCCGCGAGCGTCTCGTCCTCACGGACGCACTCCGCGCCCGGGTGCATGATGTCGCTGGCTCTGGTCATGGTCCGCCTCCTGACCTGGCTTCCCTGTCCCCTCGTCCATCGTGGTCCGGGCCGGTGGCCGACGCCACCGGGGCCGTCAGCCGCCGTCGCCCCCGTCCGTACGGCCATCCTGGTCCGCACCGCCGCCCGGCTCGACCCGGCCGTCCGGCTGCTCCCCGCCGCCCAGCGGAGAGCGGTCCAACACCTCCTCCAGAGGCGGGAGTTCGTGGTTGGCCGGCTCGGGAGGTCCGAGCTCCTCCTCCGGGACCTCGCCGCTCTCCACCGCCTCCTCCACGACCTTCGCCCCGGCCGCGGCCGCCGCGGCCGTCAGCAGGCTCCGCTGCTGGACCTCCGTCGCGCTGTCCAGGAAGCGCAGCAGCTCCACCGGGAAGGGCAGCACCAGCGTCGAGTTCTTCTCCGCCGCCACCTCCACCACGGTCTGCAACAGCCGCAGTTGCAGCGCCGCCGGGGTCGCGCTCATCACCGCCGCGGCCTCCGACAACCGCTCCGAGGCCTGGTACTCGCCGTCCGCCGTGATGATCCGGGCCCGCCGCTCACGCTCGGCCTCCGCCTGCCGGGCGATCGAGCGCTTCATCGACTCCGGCAGCGCGACGTCCTTGATCTCCACCCGGTCGATCTCGATGCCCCAGCCCAGCGCCGGGCTGTCGATCATCAACTCCAGCCCCTGGTTGATCGGTTCGCGGTTCGCCAGCAGGTCGTCCAGCTCGCTCTTGCCGATGATCGAGCGCAGCGAGGTCTGCGCGACCTGGGAGATCGCGAAGTTGTAGTCCTGCACGTTGACGGTGGCCTTCACCGGGTCCACCACCCGGAAGTAGACCACCGCGTCCACCCGCACGGTCACGTTGTCCCGGGTGATGCCCTCCTGCGCCGGGATCGGCATCGTCACGATCTGCACGTTCACCCGGCGCAACCGGTCCGCGACCGGCAGCAGCGCCACCAGCCCGGGGTCGCGCACCTCGTCGCGCACCTTCCCGAAGCGGAACACCACGCCCTTCTGGAACTGCTGCACGACCCTGATGCTCATGCCCGCCCAGAGCGCCCCCAACCCGGCGAGCCCGGCCAGGGCACCCAGCACCGCATCGACGATCATCGCGGCCTCCTCGCGGCCTGCGCGCACACCGGCGCGTCCGGCCGCCGCCGACCCGGACCGGCCGGGGACCGCCGGAGCAACTGATTCCACGCTACGCCTGCCCGGCCCGCGCCGGTTCGAACATGTTCCGGCCCCGACGCACCCCGGCCCCGGCGGCTCTAGGATCTCGACCATGCCGCCCCTGGCCGTGCCCCCGTCCCCCGCCGGTGACCCCGCCGACCCCCGCCACCCCGCCGCGGCGGCCGCCCGGGCCGACGGACTCACCCCGCTGGACCGCGTCGTCACCGGCTGCCGGGCCTGCCCGCGCCTGGTGGCGTGGCGCGAGGAGACCGCCCGGACCAAACGCCGCGCCTACCAGGACTGGGACTACTGGGCCCGCCCCATCCCGGGCTTCGGCCCGCCCGACGCCCCACTCGTCCTGGTCGGCCTCGCCCCCGCCGCCCACGGCGCCAACCGCACCGGCCGGATCTTCACCGGCGACCCCTCCGGCGACCTCCTCTACGCCGCCCTCTACGACCTCGGGCTCGCCAACCGCCCCGAGTCCGTCCGCCACGGCGACGGCCTGGAACTCTTCGGCGTCCGGATCACCGACCCGGTCCGCTGCGCCCCGCCGGACAACAAGCCCAGCACCGCGGAACGCGACACCTGCCGGCCGTGGATCACCCGGGAGCTGGAGCTGATGCGCCCCACCGTGCGCACCGTCGTCGCCCTCGGCGGCTTCGCCTGGCAGGCGATGCTGCCGGTGATCGCGGACGCCGGCTGGCTCGTCCCCCGCCCCCGCCCCGCGTTCGGCCACGCCGCCCTGGCCCGCTTCCCCGCCCACGACGGCGGCCCGGAACTGCGGATGTACGGCTGCTACCACGTCAGCCCGCGCAACACGAACACCGGCCGACTGACCCCCACGATGCTCCACGACCTGCTCCGCGAAGCCGCCCGCTCCGCAGGGCTCGCACCCCGGTAGGGAACCCGACGGAGCCGGCCGAACCGCAGACCCGCCACCCCCTCGGCGGCCCCCGCCCGCGACGCACGGGCCCGGTCACCCGCCAGCCCGACCGAACCCGGCCCGGGCGGGGGCGTGACGCGCCCCCGCCCAGCCCCGGAGACCCGCGCGGAACCCGACGACAACACCGGCCCCGGGCTACCGGCATACGGCCGCGACCACGCCGGCCCACGCGACACGAACACCGGCCGCCACCATCTCGGCCCCGACGGCGAGGGGCAGTCCTGCGGCGACCGCCACCGGCCCGGTCCCGGTGGCTCGCAGCTCGGTGGCACGCAGCTCGGTGGCGAGTTCCTCCGCCTCGGCGCGGCAGTGGCCGGCCGACCCCCAGCGCGCCCTTCCAGGCGCCGACCCCCCCGGGAAGCCGGCCGCGCCGGGGCACCGGCCGGTGCCCCTCACCCGAACCGGGCCAGCTTCCGCTTGCCGGCCCGCCGCCAGACCTCCGGCAGCCGCAGACGGGCAGCCTCCTCGGTGGCCAGCCGGCGCCCGTACAGGACCCCGTAGCCGAAGGGCTCCACGCCGCTCGCCGCCTGGGCGGCCAGGGTGGCCGCCGCGACCACCGCGTCCTGGTGCTCCCCCAGCACGTCCTGGACGGCCTTCATCCGCTCGGTGTAGCGCTCGGCCCGGGCGCCGACCGCCGGGGCGGCGGTCTCGCCGGCGTATCGGGCGCGCTTGGCCGCCTTGCGGGCCGCGTGGAGGGCGGGGGCCCGCTCCCCGGGGGCGGCGGCGAGGGCGGCGCGGACGCGCTCGGCGGTGCGGCGCTGTTCGCGGGCGGCGATGCGGGAGAGCTCGGGCAGGGCGTCGCGCGCGGCCCGGCGCCGCAGCGGCGGGTCGGCGAGGAGGGCGGTGAGGGCCTCGCCGAGGGCCCGGCGGCGCGGGCTGTCGAGAGCGGCCACCACCTCGGGCCAGACCTTCCGGTACTCGGCCGCGCCCCACCGCTCCAGCGCGGCGGCGACCCGCTGGGGCTCGCACTCGGCGGGCAGCCCGCGGGCCTCGGCGGCCAGTCGGGCGGCCAGCACCTCGCGGTCGCGGGCCCCGCCGAGGGCGGCGGCGAGCCAGCGCAGCTCGGCGACCAGCTCGTCGGTGGCGCCGGGGGCGAACAGCCGCCGGAAGGTCCGCAGGGCGCTGCGCAGTCGCCGGCAGGCCACCCGCATCCGGTGCACGGCGTCCGGTTCGTCGGCCCGGACGGCGTCGTCCAGGCCGGCCAGCACCACCGCCTGGGCCTCGATGCGGGCCAGCAGCACCTGTCCCACCGTGGTCTCGGGTTTCGCCATGTGCGCTCGCCCCCTCGTCGGGTCGGCGGTCAGCGGCCAGTGGTCCGTGGTCAGCGGTCCGTGGTCAGCGGGAACGCCTTCCAGGCTAATCCGCGGACGGCCGCTGTCGACCGGGCGGACGACCCGCCCCGCAGCCCCGACGGACACGCCGGCGAGCGACCTCGCAGGCTACTGAGCGCGCGTCAGCCGGAACAGGGACCTACGGGCCCTCGTCCCGGACCCGAACGCCATGACATACTCCGGAGCGTGACGACCTCCTCCCACACGACCAGGGCCCTGCGGGCCGCGGTGTTCACCGCACTCGCCGTGCCCATGGCCGCGTTGGGCCAGGTGGTCATCACGGGCCGCCCGCTGCCGCTGTCGCTGGTGGCCTCGGCCGGCGCCGTCGTCTTCCTGGTCGCGGCCGTGCTGGCCGGCGGGGAGCGGCGGCTGCTGCACATCTCCGGCGTGATGGTGCCGGTCGAGCTGCTGCTCAACACGACCTTCAACCTGGGTCAGGCCGGCTGTTCGCCGGTGCTGACCGGCCAGGTGCCCGCCCGCGGGGTGAACCTGCTGGTGTGCGGCGGCGGTTCGGTGGACGGTTCGCTGCTGGCCGGCCCGCTGGGCCACGCCGGGCAGCTGGCCCCCGCCGCGACCCAGCTGCTGCTCCTGCTGGTGCACCTGGTGATCGCCCTGGCGGCCTCGGCCTGGCTGCGGATGGGCGATGCCGCCCTGTCCGGCCTGGCGAGGGCACTGCGCGCCCTGCGCGCCTCGCTGGCCGCTCCGCTGCGCGCCCTGATCGTCCTGCTGCTCCCGGCTCCGGTGCGTCCGGTGCTGCGGGTGCCGCTGCCGGTGTCGGACCGTGCCCGGCCGCGCCGCGAGGACGTGGTGCTGAGCCTGGCGCCCCGGCGCGGCCCGCCCGCCTTCGCGCCTGCCTGCTGATCACCGGTCCGGCCTGACCACCGGCCGTACCCGATCACCGAGCCGAGCCGAGTCGACCTCCGGTCCCACCTGACCACCGGTCCCGGCCGATCGACGCCCGTACCCGGCCGGACGGCCCCGGTACGCCCGCAGGCAGTGCGCACGACTCCCGCGTTCACCGACCCCGCCGCACCGTGTGCGGCCACCCGCGCGCACCCGCGCGCCGCGTACAGGAGTTGACTCCCCCATGTCGCAGGACAAGAACAAGAAGCGCATCACCGCCCGTGAGCGGATGCAGGAGGCGAAGCGCGTCGAGCAGCAGGCCGCCAAGCGCCGCCAGCGGATCGTCGTGACGGTCTCCGCGGTCGCCGTCCTGGCCCTCGTCGGCGGTGTCGCCTTCGCGATCTCCTCGGCCTCGGACAAGAACGACAAGTCGTCCGCCGCGGCGGCGCTGGTCGTGCCGGCGAACACCTCCGGCCCGGACGGCACCGTGATCACGTACGGCAAGGCCGACGCGCCGCACACCATGGCGATCTACGAGGACTTCCGCTGCCCGGTCTGCAAGCACTTCGAGGCGGCGAACGGCGAGACCGTCAAGAAGCTCACCGAGGACGGCCAGATCAAGGTGGAGTTCCACCTGGCGGCCTTCCTGGACAAGAACCTGGGCGGCAAGGGCTCGCGCACCGCCCTGGCCGCCGTCGGCGCCGCGCTGAACGAGGGCGTGGACCAGTTCAAGGCGTTCCACGACGTGCTGTACGCCAACCAGCCGGACGAGCGCGAGGACGGCTTCGGCGACGTCAACCACCTCCTGGACCTGGCCGGCCAGGTGCCCGGTCTGAAGACGGACGCCTTCGTGAAGGCCGTCACCGACAAGACCTATGCCCCGTGGGCGGCCAAGGTCTCCGACGCGTTCAACGACAGCGGGGTGACCGGCACCCCGACCGTCAAGGTCGACGGCAAGCAGATCACCCTGTTCGCCGGCAACGCCGTGGTCTCGCCCGACCAGTTCACCGCGCAGGTGAAGCAGGCCGCCGGCCTCCAGTAGGCCCTGTCGCCGCACCACCCACCGCACCACCGCACCACCGCACGTACGGCACCACCCGGCCCGGCCGAACTCCCGGCCGGGCCGGCTCCTCCCAGCCAGTCACCGGAGTGTGCTGCCATGACCGCCGCTACCACCGTGCACCCGCCCCGCCCCGCCCCCGACGACGCCGGACGGGCCCCGGTCGGCTCCGGCCGCGCCTACGCCCTCGTGCTGTTCCTCGGCGGGCTGGTCGGGCTGGCCGCCTCGGCCGTCCTGACCTTCGACAAGCTCCGCCTCCTGGAGAACCCCTCCTACGTCCCCAACTGCAACATCAACCCGATCATCAGCTGCGGTTCGGTGATGCGCACCGAGCAGGCGGAGGTCTTCGGCTTCCCCAACCCGCTGCTCGGGCTGGCCGCCTTCGGCGCGCTGACGGCGATCGGCGCGGGGCTGCTCGCCGGTGCCGCCTACCGG
This sequence comes from Kitasatospora sp. NPDC002543, assembly GCF_053594915.1. NCBI lineage: Bacteria > Bacillati > Actinomycetota > Actinomycetes > Kitasatosporales > Streptomycetaceae > Kitasatospora > Kitasatospora sp. NPDC002543. Next base: position 17,688 of record NZ_JBSFWR010000063.1, read on the forward strand.
CGCTGGTTCTGGCTTGCTCTGAACGCGGGCACCGCGGTGGGCGTGGTGTTCGCGCACTGGCTGATCTACCAGGCGCTGTACGACATCGGCGCGCTCTGCCCGTACTGCATGGTGGTGTGGGCCACGGTGGTGGTGCTGTTCTGGTACACCACGCTGCACAACCTGCGCTCGGGCGTGATCCCGGTGGGCCCGCGGCTGGAGGTTGCCGCCCGGGAGGCGGCCCGCTACCACTGGGCGCTGCCGGTGCTGTGGGCGGCGGTGATCGCGCTGCTGATCCTCAACCGGTTCTGGTACTACTGGAGCACGCTCCTCTGAGCGGCCGTCACCCCACGTACCCGTCCGAGTGCAGCAGGGCGGCGGCGCCCGTCCGCCGGGCCTCCAGGGCCCCGGTGAGCCGGCGCGCCGCACCGGGCTGCAGCAGGACGGCCGCCTGGGCCGGGGTGAAGTAGCCGTGGTCGGCGATCTCCTCGGCCTGGGCCCGGACCACCGCGCCGGCCGGGACCGTCCCGCCGTCGAACATGAACTGCACCGCGGGGTGGGCGTGTTCGCCCTGGTCGGGGATCGCGTCGCGCCACTCGACCACGAGCAGGCGCAGCGGCCCGGCCAACAGCCCCGTCTCCTCGTGGAGTTCGCGGGCCGCGCACTCGGCGGGCCCCTCCCCCGGATCCATCCCGCCGCCGGGGAACTGCCACTGGTCGCGGTAACTCGCCTTCAGCAGCAGGACCTTGCCCGCCTCGTCGGTGAGCAGCACGCTGCACCCGACGTAGGCGCGCACCATTCCGGCGAGCCACTCGTCCTCCGAGAGTGCCCAGGTGTCCGTCATCGCGCCTCCTCCGCCGACCGCCGCCCTCGGGGACAAATCTGCCGCGATCCCCGGCCGCCAAACGGCGGTTCGCGCCGATTCCACCCGAATGAGTGCCGCCGGACGCTCCCTAACCGAACACGGCCCGCCGGAAGGCGTTGCGCAGGTCGGTGAGCTCCTGGATCCCCCGGTCGTAGTGGACCTTGTTGGTGAGCAGCAGGGCCCAGCGGCCGAGCCGCCGGGACACCCAGAAGCCGGTGCCGGTGAAGCCGTAGTGGACGAAGGTGCCCTCGGCCGGGTCGGTGCCGGGGGCGTGCAGCCAGGACAGGCCGCGGGCGGGGGCGAGGCCGCCGGTCTGCTCGCGCAGCGACTCCTCGATCCACGCCCCGCCCCAGGGCAGTCCGGGCGGCGGGGCGAGCAGCGCGGTGAGGAAGCGGGCGAGGTCCCGGGCGGTGGAGAAGGCGCCGGCGTTGCCGGAGACCCCGCCGAGCAGCCGGGCCGAGGGGTCGTGGACGACGCCGCACAGGTGGGCGCCGGCCGCCTCCTCGTACTCGGTGGGCGCGGTACGGGCGGTCAGCGCGGCGCCGAGCGGGCCGTAGCGGGTGTCGGCCATCCCGAGCGGCTTCCAGGCCCAGCGCGCGGCGAGCTCGTCCAGCGGGGCGCCGCCGAGGTCCTCGACGAGGTGGGTGAGCAGCACGGCGGCGCGGTCGGTGTACTCGACGGCCGTGCCCGGCGGCCGGTGCAGCGGCGCGGCGATCACCCCGGCCCGGATCGCCGAGGGCTCGCGCCCGTAGAGCTGCTCGAAGCGGGTGTACGGGAGCATTCCCGCGGTGTGGACGAGAAGTTGACGAGCCGTCACCTCGCCTGCGGGGTGCCCGGCGGACGGCGCCCACCAGCGGCCGAGCGGCTCGTCCAGCGGGAGCCGCCCGGACTCCCGCAGCACCCCGGCGCAGGGCCAGAGCGCGACGACCTTGGTGAGGCTGGCGAGGTCGTACAGGGTGTCCGGCCCGGGCCGCAGCCGCGCGTACGGTCCCTGCCCGAGTACGCCGTGGCTGCCACCGCCGAGGGTGCCGCCGGCGTCGCCGACGGCCCAGACGGCACCCGCCCCGACGGTCCGCGCGCCGACCCCGACCAGCCGGTCCAGCTCACCGCCGGGCGCGGCCAGGCCGGGCAGCCGGTCGGCTCCGGGCGTTCCGCGGCTCATCCGTCCCCCTCCTCGGGTCCGCCGGCCTCTCGGGCCGACGGGAGGCTACCCGGCGCGGCCACCGCTCAGACCGCCGGAGCGAGCTCCTTGCCGAGGCAGATGCTCTGCGGGTGGTCCTTGTAGATGCCGAACTTGCGGATCGCGGCGTAGCCCTCGGACTCGTACAGCGCGACGGCCTCGGGCTGCTCGGTGCCGGTCTCCAGGATGAAGCGGGTCCGCCCGGCCTGCGCCGCGGTCCGCTCCAGGCGGCCCAGCACCGCGCGGGCCAGGCCGCGGCCGCGGGCCGCCGGGACCACGAACATCCGCTTGACCTCGGCGTCGCCGTCGCGCAGTCCGTCCTCGCCGGCCTGCTTGGCCCGCCAGCCGCCGCAGGCGACGGGGCGGCCGTCCAGGTAGGCGATCAGGAACAGGCCGGCCGGCGCCTCGAAGTCCTCGGGGCGCATGACGGTCTCGTCCGGGTCGCCGTAGCGGCGCACGTACTCCTGCTGCACCTCCGCCGACAGGGCCTGGGCGTCGGGGTGCGCGTAGCCGGTGATGCGGAACTCGACGGTGCCGGTGGCCTGGGCGGTGCTGGTGCTCATGGTGGAAGAGCGTACGGCCAACGCTCAGCGGACCTCGAACCGGGCGACCAGGTCGTCCTTGCCGAACATCCGGGCGGTGTCCACGGCGCTCGGGGTGCCGGCCCGCGGGTCCGCGCCGCCGGCCAGCAGGACGTCGAGCACGTCCGTCGCGCCCTTGAAGACGGCGCCGGCGAGCGGGGTCTGGCCGCGGTCGTTGGCGCGGTTCGGGTCGGCGCCGTGCCGGAGCAGCTCCGCGACGGTGGCGGCGTGGCCGTGGTACGCGGCGAGCATGACCAGGGTGTCGCCGCGGTCGTTGGTGAGGTCGGCGGGGGCGCCCGCGGCCAGGTAGCCGGACAGGGTGTCGGTCTCCCCGGCCCGGGCGGCGTCGAAGAGCTTCCCGGCGAGCGCGATCACGTCGGCGTCGGGGACATCGGCGCCGGGGGCGTCGGCGGGCTGCTGGCTGGCGGCGTCGGTCATGGCGGGCGGCCTTTCCGGTCGGGTCGTCGGGCGGTCTGGGGCTGCGCCCAGGGCACGGTAGCGGCCGGTGCCGGAACGGGCCAGCGGGCGTCCGGAATCCGGATGACGGCCCGCGCCCGCCACGACACGCGGCCGCGCGCGTTGCGCAGCCATTCGAGCGAACTTCCCGGACCCCCCGGAAACTTCCCGCCCGCCGTCCGGGAATGCCTCGGCACACCGAATCCCCGCGAGGCCCGGCCGGCATCCCGGCCGGTCCGCATACCGCCACCCCGCCATCGGAGCGGTATTGGCGGGCAGAACCACCCATTTGCGCCGTTCCATCATCTATTACTTTTTGTCACGATTGGTGCACTTTCCGTAACACCCCTGCTTGTCCCCCTTCCTGAGGAGCGGAACGTGATCCTCTCGATTTCCGGCATCGTCCTGTTCGGCACCATCGCCTTTCTCTTCTTCCGCCGGGACGGACTAAAGGTCTCCCACGCCATCGTCTGCGCCCTCTTCGGCTTCTACATCGCCGGCTCCTCGATCGCACCGAGCATCACCGCGGGCGGCGCGAGCCTCGCCAGCCTGCTCAGCGGCATCAAGTTCTAGCCGCCCCCACTCTCCCCCGTACCGGCCCGGGCGCGGATCCCACCGCCCCCGGGCCCCGTCGTTCCCCACCTGCGCCACCCCACCCGTCCCACCGCCCGGGGAGTCAAGGAATGCCGCTCCACCGCCACCTCAGCAAGGGCCGCGCGATCGCCCGGACCGCCGGGGACCACGCCTCCGACATGTTCGCCCCGCTGTCCGTCATCGCCCGCGGCCTGCGCCACCACGCCGACTGGGCCAGGTCCCGCTGGCAGGACACCCCGAAGGAGCGCCGCGGACCGACGCTGTTCCTGACGGCCGCCATGGCGATCGGCGTCTACCTGCTGCCGCACGGCCTGCTGTTCGCGCTGATCGCCCTGATGGCCAGCGCCGCCTGGGCCGGCCGGACCCCGCGGGCGGCGCCCGCCCCGCCCGCGCCGGACGTCGCCGACGTCAAGCTCGCCGCCCTCTACTCGGCGCTCACCCCGTACCTGTGCGGCCCCGAGGACGCCAATCCGCTGTACCACTTCGAGGGCAGCTACAAGAGCGCCTTCGGCGGCTGGGAGTTCGACGGCGAGGGCCGGCTCGCCCGGCTGGAGATGACCTACCCCGCGTACTTCACCGACACCGAGCCGACCGCCCGGGCCAGGATCGAGCAGGTGGTCCAGGGCAAGGCCGGCCGGGCCCGCGAATACCGCTTCGACTGGGACGAGGAGTCCAACCGGCTGCGGGTCACCGCCCTCGCCCCGCTGCCCACCGACGTGGCGGCCCAGCGCTTCGTGGCCGCACCCGGCGAGATCGTGCTGGGCTTCACCGACGAGGACGGCACCGCCCGGACCATCCCCGTCACCCGGGGCGGCACGACCGTCCAGCAGCCGCCCGTGGTCTGGCGCACCGGCCCGCGCTCCGCCGAGCCGCACCTGCTGGTGCTCGGCGCCACCGGCTACGGCACCTCCAGCCTGCTGCGCTCGATCGCCCTCCAGGCCCTCCCGTACGGCGACCTGGTGGTGGTCGACGGGGCGGGCACCGGCGAGCACGCCTGCCTGGTGAACCGGCCCGGCGTGCACACCGTCGAGACCAGCCTGCACGGCGCGCTGGCCGCCCTGGACTGGGCCGTCGGCGAGACCGAGCGGCGGCTCGCCGCGCTCAACGCCGCCCGGCACGCCGGCGGCGCACCGCCCGAGGACGTCACCCGGCCGCTGTGGCTGCTGCTGGACCACCCGACCGAGCTGAGCGAGCTCGCCCAGGCCGAGGGCCGCCCCGATCCGCAGGACCTGCTGGAGCTGCCGCTGCGGCACGGCCGGGCGGCCCGGGTCACCGTGGTGGTCGCCGACGACCTCGCCGCCCGGGACCGGATCACCCCCAGCGTCCGCGCGACCACCCGGGCCCGCGTGGTGCTCGGCCCGGTCGGCCCCGACGAGGGGCGCGACGCGCTCGGCGCGCCGCTGGACATCGCACCCGCCGCCCACGCCCCGGTCGGCCGCGGCTACGCCCGGATCGGCAACGGCCTCCCGGTCCGGCTCCAGGTGCCCGCCACCGTCGACCCGCTGGACGACGAGGCCCCCGCGCCGCTGCGGGACGCGGTGATCGCCCTGCTGCCGCACCGGGACAGCCGGACGGAGGCGGCCGCCGCGCCGCCCCGCCCGGAGCACCCGCCCGTGGTCCCCGCAGCCGAGCCGGCCGCGCCGGGCCACCCGGTCGACCTGGCCAAGGGCGAGCCGATGATCCGTTCACGGCCGATCTCCTGACCGCCGGGCCGACCCGCCTCCCGGGCCGGTTCCCCCCGCTCCTCGGACGGGGGCGGCGACCACCGCCGAATCCCCTCCCGGTACGCTCGTCACGGAAAGTCCCCACGATCACCAGATGTGAAATAGGTGACACCTGGGGCGATATCACCGGCCAGATGTGACAAATCGGGCGCAGGTGGGTACAAACAGGGGCGGCACTACAGACGACGCATGTCCCGGGACGGGAATCTTCGTCGGAAGCCGAGCGTTGACCGAACGACGAAGAACAGCGACCACTAGTCCTGTGGGCCATAAGCCCGGGAGGCACGATTCATGAGCGAGCGAGCTCTCCGCGGCACGCGACTCGGGGCCACTAGCTACGAGACCGACCGTGGTATCGATCTGGCTCCCCGCCAGACCGTCGAGTACGCATGTCAGAACGGACACCGTTTCGAGGTTCCTTTCTCGGTCGAGGCGGAGATCCCCGCGACCTGGGAATGCCGCTTCTGCGGCCAGGAAGCGGCACTTCTCGACGGCGACGAGCCGGAGGAGAAGAAGATCAAGCCGACGCGCACCCATTGGGACATGCTGATGGAGCGCCGGACGCGCGAGGAGCTGGAGGAGGTGCTGGCCGAACGGCTGGCCGTGCTCCGCTCCGGTGGGATGAACCTCGCGGTGCACCCGCGGGACACCCGTAAGAGCGCCTGACACCTCGCTCCCGCCACGAGCGGGAGGACGCGAAAAGGGACCCTGGCAACCAGGGTCCCTTTCGCGTTGTCCGGGGCCGTCCGCCCTCGTCCGGGGCCGTCCTCCGGACCTCCGGACCGTCGCGCGGGTCGTCCGGGCAGCCGGACGCCCGGGGGCGGCGGGCGCCCCCGGGTGCGGCCGGTCCGGTCAGCCGGCGATCGGCGGGCGGTAGGTGGTGTCCGGGCCCTGCGGGCCGCGCGGGCCGGACTCCTCGTCCACGACCTCGCCCTGGATCACCTTGCCGTCCGGGCGGTGGATGCGCATCTGCTCCTGGAGCCGCATCGCGTCCGCGAACGCGTCCGCGCCGACGCCGGAGGTGCTGCGCAGCGCCTTGTCCGCCGCCCGGCGCCCCAGCGCCCGCCACAGCGCCCGGGTGGGCGGGAAGAGCAGGGTCAGGGCCAGCAGGTCCGACAGGAAGCCGGGGACGATCAGCAGCAGGCCGGCCAGCACCGTCATGCTGGTTCCGGTCTGCGGCTGCTCGGACTGCGGGCTCTTGCTCTGCTCGATCGCCGCCGACAGCGCCTTCAGCCCGGCCCGCTTGATCAGCGAACCGCCGATCAGGGCGCCCGCGATGAGCAGCAGCAGGACGGTGAAGCCGCCCAGCCACGAGCCGACCTGGACCAGCAGCCAGATCTCCAGCACCAGCCAGGCGGTCATGAGCAGCGGCAGCACCCGGCGCAGCCTGCTACGCGGGGCCGGACGGGTGGGGGTAGCTTGCTGGGTCACGGTACGAATCCACTCCAAGCGGTGCTCTGCGCGCCGCACGGGAGGTCCGGGCCGGCTACGGCACCACCTGGTCCAACGATTCCTGCGCGGCGGGTGTTCCGGCGGCGGCCTTCTTGCGGCGGCCGATCAGCACGGCAGCGCCGCAGGCCAGCAGGCCTCCGACGGCCAGCGTCCACTCCGGGGCGGCGCCGACCCGGTCGGCCACCGTGGTGCCGTCGCGCAGCGGGACGGTGGCCGACAGCTCGGCCGGCGTCAGCTCCTCGGTGCGCTGCCGGACGCCGCCGTCCGGGCCGATCACCGCGCTGATGCCGCTGGTGGCGGCGATCAGCACCGCCCGGCCGTGCTCGACGGCCCGCAGCCGGCTCATCGCCAGCTGCTGCTCGGGCTGGCCGGTCCGGGCGTAGGTGGCGTTGTTGGTCTGGACGACCAGGACCCGGGCGCCGCTGTCCACGGTGTCGCGGACGATCTCGTCGTACGCGACCTCGAAGCAGATCACGTCGCCGATCCTGGCCGGGCCGAGCTGCATCACGCCGTTGTGGTCGCCGGGGTAGAAGTCCCGGGCGACCCGCTGGAGGCGGGTGATCACCTTCATCAGCTGGTCGCGGAAGGGCACGTACTCGCCGAACGGAACGGGGTGCTGCTTGGTGTAGGAGGCGCCGGGACCGGTGACCGGGTCCCAGACGATGCCCTCGTTCTGGACGTGCTGGGCGTCCGGGCCGTCCACCAGGGTGCCGACCAGGGTGGGCACGCCGATCGCCCGGACCGCCTCGTCGATCCGCTGCCGGGCCAGCGGGTCGCTGAACGGGTCGAGGTCCGAGGAGTTCTCCGGCCAGATCACGATGTCGGGGCGCTCGACCTTGCCGGCCCTGACGTCGGCGGCGAGCCGCTCGGTGGCCGCGGCGTGGTTGTTGAGGACCATCATCGGGCGGCCCAGGAAGTCCATCCCCGGGTTGGGCACGTTGCCCTGGACGATGGCGACCTTGACGGTGTCGGCGGCGGCCGTGGGCACCGGGACGAGGTAGCCGGCCAGCAGCGCGGCCACCGCGCCGAGCGCCGCCAGCGCGGCCGCCCTCGGGGCCTTCCCCGGCCCGCGCAGCCGCAGCGCGGCCCAGGCCAGCAGGGTGCCGGACAGGGCGACCGCGAAGGTCACCAGCGGGGCACCGCCGAGCGCGGCCAGCGGGGTGTACGGGGTCGCGGTGTTGGCGAAGGCGAGCCGGCCCCAGGGGAAGCCGCCGAGCGGCAGCCGGTCCCGGGCCCACTCCTGGGTGACCCACAGGCAGGCCGCCCAGAGCGGCGCGCCGGGCAGCCGGGAGGCGACGGCCAGGGCGCCGCCGAGCAGGGCCAGGAACAGCGCCTCCACGACGGACAGGCCGATCGTGGCGTCCCAGCCGACCACCCGCAGCCAGCTGAGCAGCATCAGGAAGAACGGCAGGCCGAAGGCGAAGCCGGTCCACAGGCCCTGGCGGAAGGTACGGCCCCGGGTCAGCAGCGAGAGCGCGGCGACACCGAGCAGCGACAGCGGCCACAGGTCGTAGGGCGGGAAGGCGAGCGCCAGCAGCAGGCCGGCCAGGGCGGCGAGGCCGGTCCGGGGCAGCCCGGCCCGGACCTTGGCGAGTGCGCGGGCTCCGCGGCCGGGTCGGGACGCCGGCTCCGGCGGCTCGGGGACGGCCTCGGGCCGTTCCTTGGTGACGGGAGTGGCCACCGGCGCACCATCTTCCTGGGGCTTGCAGTTCGGACGCTGTGCGAAGAAGGTACCCCGGAACGTCGGTGACCCGTGAGGTCAGGGTGGTAGGGCCCGGCCGGCCGGCCCCGGGTCAGCGCGGGGCGTAGCGGACCCCGCGCAGCGGCCGGTGCCCGGCGAGCCAGTCGGAGACGGCACGGTACAGCGGGGCGTCCGGGTGCGCGCGGTCGGCCCGGGCCCAGGAGCTGACCGGGACCGCGGACGGGTCCTCGCGGTCCGGGCAGATGCGGACGCAGCCGATCACCTCGTCCCGGTCGGGCTCCAGGACGGTGTGGGCGAAGCCGGTCCGGGCCTCGAAGTCGGCCGCGTGCCGGCGCAGGTCACCGAGGTTCTGCTCCAGCGGCATGCCCTCGGCGGGGGGGGGCGGCGGCGGCCGGCCCAGCCGGGGGTGGCGCGGATGCGGGCGATGGAGCGGGGGTCTTCCGGTGGGGACCGCCGCACACCCGGTGCTGCCCACCGGAGCCCCCACGGTCCAGGCGGCGTGGTCGGAGGCGTTGTGCCGCTCACCCAGGGGCTCCAGGCGGAACTCCGGGCGAGCAGCTCGCGCGGGACGGTGAAGCCGGCGGGTACCAGGTCGGTCGTGCGATCAACCCGGGCCGCGCCCGCACGCCGTTCCGCAGGATTCAGCGCCGGTACACCGTGCGGCCGCGGACCACGGTGCGCAGGCAGGTCGGCAGCGGGTGGCCCGGGGTGAGGTCGGGCAGGCCGGGGGTGCCGGAGCGCGGGTCGGTGGACCAGCCCGCGACCCGGGAGTCGGGGGCCTGGACGACCAGTTCGCCGGCCGCCCAGATCGCGAAGCTGGCGACGGCGCCGGGGACGAGCACGCCGTCCTGGTCCCGGCCGACGGCGCGCCAGCCGCCCCGGGTGTGGGCGGTGAAGGCGGCCCGCACCGAGATCCGGTGGTCCAGGGTCCGGTGGAAGGCGGCGGCGCGGACGGTGCCCCAGGGGTCGAGCGGGGTGACCGGGGCGTCCGAGCCGAAGGCCAGCGGGACGCCGGCCCGCAGCAGCGCGGCGAAGGGGTTGAGGGCGGCCGCCCGCTCAGCGCCCAGGCGCTGGACGTACATGCCCTCGGGCCCGCCCCAGGCGGCGTCGAACGCGGGCTGGACGGAGGCGGTCAGGCCGAGCTCGGTGAAGGCGGCGACGGCCGCGTCGTCGAGCGCCTCGGCGTGCTCGACGCGGTGGCGCAGCGCCTTGACCCGGTCGGCTCCGACCTTGGTGCCGGCCGCCCGGACGCCCTCGATCACGGCGGCGACGGCCGCGTCGCCGATGGCGTGGAACCCGGCCTGGAGCCCGGCCTCGGTGCAGGCGGCGACGTGGTCGGCGACCTGCTCGGCGGTCAGGTAGGAGGTGCCGGTGTGCTCGGCGTCGGCGTACGGGGCGTGCAGGCACGCGGTGTGCGAGCCGAGCGCGCCGTCCACGAAGAGGTCGCCGCCGGCGCCCACCGCGCCGAGCCTGCGGGCGGTCTCCACCCCGCCCAACTCGCCCCAGTAGCCGAAGACTTCGGGCCCTTCTCCTTCGGCGGCCAGGGCCAGCAGGGCGGTCAGGTCGGCCTCGGAGGAGATCTCCGGGCCGGCGCACTCGTGCAGGGCGCCGATGCCGAGCTCGGCGGCGCGGGCGAGGGTCGCGCGCTGGGCCTGGCGGCGCTGCTCGGGGGTGAGGCGGGCCAGCGCGGTCTGCCGCACGGCGTGGTGGGCGTCCTTGGTGAGCGGGCCCTCGGGGTCGAAGCCGGGCGCCTCGGCCAGGCCCTCGGTGAGGGTGCGCAGCGCGGTGGTGGCCAGCGCGGAGTGCACGTCGGTGCGGGAGAGGTAGAGCGCGGCGCCGCGGGCGGCGGCGTCGAGTTCGGCGAGCGTGGGCGGGCGGCCCTCGGGCCAGCCGGTCTCGTCCCAGCCGTGGCCGATCAGCACCCCGCCGGACTCCGGCCGGGCGTCGACGAAGGCGGTGACGGCGGCCAGGGTGGCCGCCAGCGAGGGGCTGCCGGTGAGGTCGAGGCCGGTGAGCGCCAGGCCGGTGGCGGTGGCGTGCACGTGGGCGTCCACGAAGGCGGGGGTGACCAGGGCACCGTCCAGCTCGACGATCTCGTCGGCGGTCGCGGCGTACGCCTCGGCGGCGCCGTCACTGCCGACCCAGGCGACGTGCCCGCCTTCCACGAGCATCGCGGTGGCGAAGGGGTCGGCGGGGCTGTAGACGGCGCCGCCGCGCAGCAGGACGGTTCGTGAGGTGCGTTCGGTCATGTCGCCAAGTCTGCACGTCACCGGTTCCTCCGCGGAGACCGGCCCGCGGTTTCAGAGCTTCGGGGGCCGCGCCTCGTAGGGGGTGGACAGGACGACGGTGGTGCGGGTGGAGACGCCTGCGGCGCTGCGGATGCGGGCGAGCAGGTCCTCCAGGTCGCCGGGGGCGCCGACGCGGACCTTGAGTATGTAGTTCTCGTCGCCGGCGACGCTGTGGCAGGCCTCGATCTCGGGCAGGCCGGCCAGCCGTTCCGGGGTGTCGTCCGGGGCGCTCGGGTCGAAGGGTTTGACCGAGATGAACGCCGTCAGTGCCAGGTCGACGGCGTCGGGGTCGATGATCGCGGTGTAGCCGCGGATCACCCCGCGCTGTTCGAGGCGGCGCACCCGCTGGTGCACCGCCGAGGTGGACAGGCCGGTGGCCTTGCCCAGGTCCGTGTAGCTCATCCGGCCGTCCTCTAGGAGCAGCTGGACGATGCGTTGGTCGAGATCCTCCACAGTGCGCAAACCTACCCGGTCGGGAGCACGGGGGGCGCACGAGGTGGCACGGGGCAGGATCGCAGGTGCCGGGCGGGCACATGCCGGGCGAATGTGGCATCCGGTGTGGCCAAGGACACACCCGGTGCATCACGGTGCGCGAGACCGCAGGGTTATGAGTCCGGATCGCAGGGAAGTGCTGGTTGTGGCCCTGGACGACCACGCCGGGCCCGATCCTAGGGGGATCCTCATGCCTGCTACTGACCAGCGCGTGCTGGGCGCCGACGAGACCGACGATATGACCGACCGCGAGGACCTCGCGGTCGACCACATGCCGGGCACCGACCCCGGCGAGGCGGAGAACTGGGACATCTTCCGGGTCGACTGCCCGGAGTGCCGGCGGCCGATCGCCCTGGTGGCGGACGAGGACCGGCTTCCGCAGCACGCACTGCTGCCGACCGCCTGGAACCCCTTCGCCCCCGCGATCTGCCCGGGCTCGGGCGCGCCGACGGACGACCTGGCCGAGGTCGAGGCCCCGGAGGACGCCGAACCGGCCGGCTTCGACGCGCTGTTCAAGCTCCCGAGCGGGCTGGACTGGCGCACCCAGCCGTTCTCGCACGCCGTCGCCCACCGCCCGGTGCGGCTCTCCGCGGTCCCCCAGGGCGCCCCGGTGGCGCCCGCCGCCCCGACGGTCGCGGCGCTGCGGTCCGCCATCCCGGAGCAGCGCCGCCGTCGTCCGGCGCTGACCGGCCGCGCCGCCAGGGCGAGCTGACGCCCCGCCAGGACGGGCGAACGCCTCCGGCCGTCACTCCGCACCCTGGAGTGACGGCCGGAGGCCGTGTGGGGGGAGGGCGTCAGCCCTTCGTGAGGTGCCGGCCGATCACCAGGCGCTGGATCTGGTTGGTGCCCTCGACGATCTGCAGCACCTTGGCCTCGCGCATGTAGCGCTCGGCCGGGAAGTCCTGGGTGTAGCCGTAGCCGCCGAGCACCTGGACGGCGTCGGTGGTGACCCGCATCACCGCGTCGGTGCAGAACAGCTTGGCCATCGCCGCCTCCTTGGAGAACGGCCGGCCGGCGTCCTTCAGCCGGGCCGCGGCCAGGTAGAGCGAGCGGCCGGCCTCGATCTGGGTGGCCATGTCGGCGAGCATGAACGACAGGCCCTGGAAGTCGGCGATCGGACGGCCGAACTGGCGCCGGGTGCGGGCGTAGTCCACCGCGAGGTCGAGCGCGGCCTGGGCCACGCCTATCGCGCAGGCGGCGATGCCGAGGCGGCCGGAGTCCAGCGCGGCGAGCGCGATCTGGAAGCCCTGCCCCTCCTCGCCGATCAGCCGCTCGCGGGGCACCCGGGCGCCGTCGAAGTGCAGCTGCGCGGTGGGCGAGGAGCGCATGCCCATCTTGTGCTCGGGCGGCGCCGCGGACAGGCCCTGCTGGGTGCCGGGGACGAGCAGGCAGCTGATGCCCTTGGGCCCGTCGACGCCGGTGCGCACCAGGGCGCTGTAGAAGTCGGCCCGGCCCCCGTGGGTGATCCACGCCTTGGTGCCGTTCACGACGTACGCGTCGCCGTCGAGGTCGGCGCGGGTGCGCAGCGCGGCCGCGTCCGAGCCGGACTGCGGCTCGGAGAGGCAGTAGGCGCCCAGCTGCTCGCCGGAGAGCATGGCGGGCAGCCAGGCGTCGCGCTGCTCGTCGGTGCCGAAGGTGGCCAGCGCGTGGCAGGACAGGGTGTGCACGCTGACGCCGAGGCCGACGGCCAGCCAGCCGCTCGCGAGCTCCTCCAGGACCTGCAGGTAGACCTCGTAGGGCTGTTCACCGCCGCCGTGCTTCTCGTCGTACGGCAGGGAGAGCAGGCCGGCCTCGCCGAGGGTGCGGAAGACCTCCCGCGGGAAGCGGCCGGCGGCCTCGTCCTCGGCCGCGCGCGGCTGGAGTTCGCGCTGGACCAGCTCCCGGGTGAGGCTCAGCAGCTCACGGGCCTCCTCGCTCGGCAGCTGGCGCTCCACGGCTTTCACAGGGGAGGGGGTCATGGCGGCGGTCGCCTCCTCGATCGGGCGCCGGGCCGAGGTGTCGGGCGGTCCGGCGTGGGGTGCGGCTGGTCGGACCGACCGGCACCGGGTTGCGGTGAACGGCCGTTCACAGTCGTGGCGAAGGCGAGTATGCCCGAATCCCGGGCCGCCGTCACGACCTGCACTGATGAACTGGACGCAGTGGCGGGCTACGGCACCGTAGGGTTGACGTTGTGGCTGTATTCGAACCTTTCCGCCCCCCGTTCCGGCCCGCCGCCGACGCCCGGTTGAGCGTGCTCGCGGCCGAGCTGCGCGCACTGCCGCCCTCCTGCGGGCCGGTGCGGCTGGTCGCGGTGGACGGGCACGCGGGTTCCGGCAAGACCACCTTCGCCGGGCGGCTGGCGGCGGCGCTGGGCGGGGCCCCGGTGGTCCACCTCGACGACCTGGCCACCCACGAGCAGCCCTTCGACTGGACCGAACGGCTGCGCGAGCAGGTGCTGGAGCCGCTGGCGGCCGGGCGGGACGCCGAGTACCGGGTGTACGACTGGACGCTGCGCCGCTTCGCGGGCACGGCCGCGGTGCCGGCCGCCCCGGTGGTACTGGTGGAGGGGGTCGGCGCCGGACGGCGGGCGGTGCGGCCGTGGCTGGCGCGGGTGGTCTGGATGGAGCTGGACGCCGTCTCGGCCCGGCGCCGCGGGGAGGAGCGGGACGGTCCGGAACTGGCCGAGTTCTGGGCGGGCTGGGCCCGGGCCGAATCGGCGCATTTCGCCGCCGACCCGAGCCGTCCGTACGCCGCGACGCGGGTCGACGGGGTGACCGGCCGGATCGCCGCGGGCACCGTCGGTGAATCTTCAACCATCGCCTTGACCTGCGACATCGCCAGGATCTAGGTTCTCCTCAGCCACCGGAACGAAAGATTCCGGTCGCCTCGGACCCGGCGCCCCCGGCTTGTTCCCCCGTGAGCCGGGGGCGCCGCCCGGTCCCCTTCCGAAACTCGCTCCCCCGCCGCCGCTTCCGTCGCCCGGCCGCTCAACGGGCGCTCGCGCGATCGCATTTGACCCTGTGCGGCACCCTTCCGGATCAGCGCCGCGCCGGTACGATTCCTGGCAGGCGCACATGCGCCGCACAGGTCTACGACCACCGGCCGGGCTGGGCGCGGGCGACTCGCCGGCCGAGCCCCGGGCCGCACCGCGGGGGGCGTGAGTGACGACGGTGGACAGTTCCGACAGCACGGCGGGCGGGCCGGACCGGCTCGCCGACCGCGCCTGGCTGCGCGCCATGGACGCCTACACGGCCGGTGCGTACACCCGGGCCGAGGAGGAGTTCCGGGCCGCCGTCCGGCTGGACCCGGGCATGGCCGACGCCTGGCTCGGGCTGCACGCGCTGCGCAGCGACACCTCGGCCGCGCTGCTCGCCATGTACCGCCACCAGAAACGGTTCGGCGAGCAGCGACGGCTGCACCGACGGCCGCTCAGTTCCTGGTACTGGCTGGGCTGGTGGGTGCAGCCGGTGCTGGAGGACGCCCGCGACCTCGCGCTGGCGCACGCCTCGCACTGGCTGGACGGCCGCCACCTGGCCGAGCTGGACCGGGCGTTGGAACAGTGCCCGGCGCCCAGCGAGGACCCGTCCGCCCGCTTCCTGTACGCCTGCCGGTCCTACCTGCTCAAGGACTGGGAGCAGCTGATCCGGGACACCGACCGCCTGCTGGACGACCCGCTGCTCGGCATCGAGGCCGGACTGTTCGCCGGCATGGCGCGGGTGCGCCTCGACATGTGCGCCCAGGCGCAGGCCCCGCTCGCCGCCTCACTGGCCCGCTGCCGCTCCGAGCAGCCGCAGCGCAAGGAACTGCGGTACTGGCTGGCCCGGGCGTACGAGGGAGCCGGGCGCAGCGCCGCGGCGCTGCCGCTCTACCGGGCGGTGCACCGGGCGGACCCGGCGTTCATGGACACCGCGGCGCGGCTGGCGGCCATAGCGGCCGAGGACGCGCTCGCGGACGGCCTCACCGACGGCCTGGACGGGCTCGTGGACGGCCTGTCGGCGGGCGGGCGACCGGGGACGGCCGACGCCGCACCCGGCGGGCCGGGCCTCGACCCCGGATACCCGGACGAGACCGGCTTCGCCGGGATGCCGGGGTACGGCGGGGAGTTCGGGGACGCGGGCGGGCCGAGCGGCGCGACCGTCTCCGGCGACGGGGTGTCGACCGCCGGGGTTCCGGGCGGCGGGCCGCTCTCCGGGCCCCTCGGCGGACCGCTCGGCGGTCTGCCCTCCGGCGGCGGGCCCTCGGTGGACGCCGGACTGGTCGACGCCGGGCTGCCGGACGGGCCCCCGGCGGACGGCGCCCTGACCGGTGGCGCCCTGCTGGACGGCGCGATGGCCGGCGGCGCCTCACCGGACGGCGCCCCGGCCGACGGGGCCCCGCAGGCCGCCGGCGAGCGCTCCGGTCAGGGCGCGCCGACCGGCCCCGCCCTGCCGCCGTCGCTGCCCGCCCTCGGCCGGGTGCAGCCCCGGACCGCGGCCGCGCCCGAGCCGCGGACCGGCGGCGACGAGCGGGAGCTGGACGCGGCCCTGGCCGAACTCTCGCTGATGGTCGGGCTGGAGCCGGTCAAGCGCCAGGTGCGGGCGCTGTCCGCCCAGTTGAGGATGTCCCGGCTGCGGGCCGAGGAGGGCCTGCCCGTCCAGCCGCCGAAGCGCCACTTCGTCTTCTCCGGCCCCTCGGGCACCGGCAAGACCACCGTGGCCCGCATCCTCGGCCGGGTCTTCCACGCCCTCGGCCTGCTCTCCGGCGACCACCTGGTGGAGGCCCAACGCGCCGACCTGGTCGGCGAGTTCCTCGGCCAGACCGCCGTGAAGGCGAACGAGCTGATCGACTCCGCGCTGGACGGCGTGCTGTTCATCGACGAGGCGTACAGCCTCTCCAACTCCGGCTACACCAAGGGCGACGCGTACGGCGACGAGGCGCTCCAGGTGCTGCTCAAGCGCGCCGAGGACAACCGGGACCGGCTGGTGGTGATCCTGGCCGGCTACCCCGAGGGCATGAACCGGCTGCTCGCCACCAACCCGGGCCTCAACTCCCGCTTCACCACCCGGGTCGACTTCCCCAGCTACCGCCCCGGCGAGCTGACCGCCATCGGCGCCGCGCTGGCCGGCCGGGACGGCGACGGCTGGGACGAGGACGCCGCCGAGGAACTGGCCAGCATCTGCGTCCACGTGGTCCGCGAGGGCTGGATCGACGAGCTGGGCAACGGCCGGTTCATCCGCACCCTGTACGAGAAGTCCTGCGCCTACCGGGACCTGCGGCTGTCGCTGCTGCGCGAGCCGCCGGGCCGGGAGGACCTGGCCACCCTGCGGCTGCCGGACCTGGTCCAGGCGTACGGGGAGCTGATCGACGGCCGGCACTGACCGCTGGCGTGGGCCGGCCGGCGGCCGGGGCTGACCGGCGGCCCGGGCCGGTCCCCCGGGTGGGGACCGGCCCGCCCGCTCAGCCGTTCAGGAGCGCGGCCTCCCGCTCCCGGTCCAGCCCGACCGTGACCCGGTCGGCCCGCTGCGGCGCGCTGCCCCCGATCGAGCGCAGCCAGGCCCAGGTGTCCGCGACGGTCTCGGCGACCGGCCGGCAGCGCAGCCCGGCGCCGAGCGCGCGCTCGACCGAGCCGGCGTGCAGGAAGTCGTACAGCTCGCCGGGCGCCAGCCAGATCGGCAGCTCGGTCCACGGCTCGACGCCCGCGGCGAGGATCCGCTCCGGGTCCGTCCAGCGCAGTTCGGCGTCCGAGCCGGTGGCCCGTACGCAGGTCTCCAGCAGTTCGCCCATGGTGGTGTGGCCGGACGGGCCGACCAGGTTGTACGGGCCGCCGAGCCGGGCCGCGGCGGCGTCCAGCATCCAGGCCGCGAGGTCGCGCGCGTCGATGTACTGGAGGGGCAGCTCGCGCGGGCCGGGGGCGAGCACCGGGCCGCCCTCGGCGATCCGGTTGAGCCACCAGGGCAGCCGGCCGATGTTCTCGTGCGGGCCGATGATCAGCCCGGCCCGGGCCAGCAGGGCCGTCCCGCCGAACTCCTCCTCCAGCGCCAGCTCCGCGCCGCGCTTGGCCTCGGCGTAGGGCACCTCGCCGGTGAGGTCCGGGGAGGACCCGACCACCGGCGCGGTCTCGTCGGCCCCTGCCACCAGCGGGTAGTCGTACACCGACCGGCTGGAGACGTAGCCGTAGTGGCCGACCCGGCCGTTCAGCAGGCGGGCGCTGTCGCGCACCGCCGCGGGGGCCCAGGACCAGGTGTCCAGCACCGCGTCCCATTCCCCCGTGCCGAGCGCCGCGAGGCCGTCCTCCGCGGTGCGGTCGCCCACCAGCACCCGGACGCCCTCGGGCGCGGGCTGCGTGCCGCGGTTGAGGGCGGTCACCTCCCAGCCCCTGGCCAGCGCCTCCTCGGCGACGACCCGGCCGACGAACTTGGTCCCACCCAGCAGCAGAAGTCTCATGCCGACCACCCTGGGGGCAGGGCGGTCGGCACGGAACGGGAGCATGCTCTGGGCGGAATCGCCGTCAGCGAACAGCCGCCGGCGAACAGCCGCCGGCGAACAGCCGTCACCGAGCGGCCGCCGGCGGGGCCGGAGCCCCGCCGGCGGACGGGCCTCAGGCCGTGGCGCGGTGGTCCGGGTCGTGCATCTCGCCGACCAGTTCCTCCAGGACGTCCTCCAGCATGACCACGCCGAGCGTGCGCCCGTCCTGGTCCAGCACGGCGGCCAGGTGGCAGGTGGCCCTGCGCATCGCCCCGAGGGCGTCGTCCAGCGGGAGACTGCCGCGCAGCACCGTGATCGGCCGCCACAGGCGGGCCGGGACGGGCGCCGACGGGTCCTCCACGTCGAGGATGTCCTTGAGGTGGACGTAGCCGAGGTAGCCGTGGCCGGCCGGGTCGCCGTCGGTGACCGGGAAGCGCGAGAAGCCGGTGCGCAGCGCCAGTTCCTCGACCTCGGCGGCGGTCGCCTTGGTGTCCACGGTGACGAGCTGCTCGGGCTCGAGCAGGACCTCGGTGACCGGGCGGCGGCCCAGTTCCAGGGCGTCCTCCAGCCGTTCCTGGCGGCTCTCGTCGAGCAGGCCCGCGTCCCGCGAGTCCGCCAGCAGGTACATCAGCTGCTCGGTGGTGAAGACCGACTCGACCTCGTCCTTGGCCTCCACCCGGAACAGCTTCAGGATGCCGTTGGCGAAGGCGTTCAGCACCCGGATCACCGGGGCGAGCCAGCGGGCCAGCCGGTCCAGCGGCGGGCCGAGCCACAGCGCGGCCCGCTCCGGGCCGGCCATGGCCATGTTCTTCGGCACCATCTCGCCCATCACCATGTGCAGGAAGACCACGACGGCGAGCGAGATCCCGTACGAGAGCGGGTGCATCAGGCCGGACGGGACACCGATCGCGTGGAACGGGCCCTCCAGCAGCGAGGCGATGGTCGGCTCGGCCAGGGCACCGAGGCCCAGCGAGCAGACGGTGATGCCGAGCTGGGCGGCGGCCAGCATCGCGGAGACGTTGGACAGCGCGTGCAGCACGACGCGGGCGCGCTTGTGCCCGGCCTCGGCGAGCGGCTCGATCTGGCTGCGGCGCACCGACACCACGGCGAACTCGGCGCCGACGAAGAAGGCGTTGCCGAGCAGGAGCAGCAGCGCGACGGCCAGTTGCAGGGCGGTCATCGGCCCTCCTCCCGGTCCTCGTCGAACTGCGCGGGCGCGGTGGTGCGCTCCACCCGGACCTCGGTGGTGCGGTGGCGGTCGACACCGGTCACGGTGAAGCGCCAGCCGGGCAGCTCGGCCTGCTCGCCCACCTCGGGAAGCTTGCCGAGCAGGTCGGAGACCAGACCGGCCAGGGTCTCGTACGGGCCGTCCGGGGCGTTCAGGCCGATCCGCTCCAGCTGGTCGATCCGGGCGCGGCCGTCGGCCTCCCAGACCGGCAGGCCGTTGACCGGCGGCAGCGGGAGCAGCTCGGGGTGGTCGTCGGGGTCGTGCTCGTCCTGCACCTCGCCGACGATCTCCTCGACGATGTCCTCGACGGTGACGACACCGGCGGTGCCGCCGTACTCGTCGACCACGATGGCCATCGGCTGGAGGCGGCGGAGCCGGTCGAGCAGCCGCTCGGCGGGCAGCGTCTCGGGCACCAGCAGCGGCGGCGAGGCCAGCTCGCCGACCCGCACCAGACCGCGCCGGGCGGCCGGGACGGACAGGGCGTCCTTGAGCGTGACGATGCCGGCGACCTCGTCCAGGCTGTCGGTGTAGACCGGGAAGCGGGACAGGCCGGTGGCCCGGGTCAGGTTGATGACGTCGGAGGCGGTGGCATCCCGTTGGAGCGCGGCGACGTCCACGCGCGGGGTCATCACGGACTCGGCGGTCAGCTCGCTCAGCGCGAGGGTGCGGACGAACAGGGTCGCCGACTCCTCGTCTATCGCACCGGCCTTGGCCGAGTGGCGGGCCAGCGAGACCAGCTCGTCCGGGGTGCGGGCGTGCCCGAGCTCCTCCTGCGGCTCGATGCCGAAGGCCCGGACGGTCCGGTCGGCGGCGCCGTTGAGGAAGCTGATCAGCGGGCGGCAGACCACGGAGAAGGCCATGTGCGGGGCGGCGACCGCGCGGGCCACCTGGAGCGGGCGGGAGATCGCCCAGTTCTTCGGGACCAGCTCGCCGATCACCATCTGGACGACGGTGGCCAGCACCATGCCGACGATCACGGCGACGCCGCGGGTGGCGGAGTCGGGCACGCCGATGCCGGACATGACGGGCGCGAGCAGGGTCGACAGGGCCGGCTCGGCGAGCATGCCGACCACCAGCGAGGTGACGGTGATGCCGAGCTGGGCGCCGGAGAGTTCGAAGGAGAGGTGCCGCAGGGCCCTGGCGACGCGGCGGGACTTGACGTCGCCCGTCTCCGCGGAGCGTTCCACCTCACCGCGCTCGACGGTCACGAAGGCGAACTCGGCGGCCACGAACAGGCCGTTGGCGAGGATCAGGAGAACGGCTGCGAGCAACAGCAGCCAGGCGGTGATCACAGTGCCGCCTGCCTTCCGGAGGTCGGAAGCGAGGCGGCGCAGGTACTACCGGACGGATCGTCCATCGAGGGGGAGTGTCACTCCTCAGGTCGGGTTCGGGCACTCGATTTCGGGCAGGGCGAACTTTGCCCTGCTTTTACCAGCGTAGACCATAGCCGGACGGAGGCAGGGGCCCGGTCGGCCCACCGGGGCGGGGAGCCCCAGGTGGGAGGGCCTCCGGTGCGGACCGGAGCGCGCCCGGGGCCCGGCCTCCGGGGGCTGTGCGCCGGGACTGTGTGCCAGGCCGGTGCGCCGGGCCTGTGCGCCGGGGGCCGCGGGGCCCGTCCCGGGCTCAGGCGGCGGCGCGCTGCTCGACCAGGTCGCGCAGCGCGCGGGCGTGCGCGATCGCCTGGTCCTTGCCGACCCCGGACTGGATGCCCACCGCGGCGAGCGAGGTGCCGTCGGCCAGGTCGAGGGTGGCCCACGGGTCGCCCTGGCGGAAGTTGACCCGGACGATCTCGGCCCAGGACAGCCGGCGGCTGCGGACGAAGTTGACCACCGTCACGCCCTGCTCGTCGGCGCTCACCCGGGGGCGGGCCAGCATCAGGCCGACGCCGGCGAACAGCAGGCCGCTGGAGACCATCATGATCCGGTCGTTGAGCTGCCAGTTCTGCGGGAGCAGCACGGCCATCGCGGAGAACAGCACCACCAGCAGCACGCAGACCGGCAGCAGCACGGCGCGGGTGCGGCGCGGCGCCCAGGTGACGGGGAACTCGACGGACGGCGTGGACACGTGGGTCTCCGGGGGTGGCTCTGGTGGCGGCAGCACGAGGGGCGGGGACGCGGTCGGCGTCCCCGCCCCATTGAACCGTTCTTTACTCACGAGCCGGCGCGCAGGTCACCCGTACGCGCTGGTCGGAAGCGGTGGACGAGCCGCCGCTCAGAGGCGGCAGGCGTGGATGTTGGTGACCAGGATGGCCCGGGCGCCGATGCCCCACAGGTCGTCCATGATCTGCTGGGCCTCCTTGCGGAGCACCATCGAACGCACCGCGACCCAGCCCTCGGTGTGCAGCGGCGAGACGGTCGGCGACTCCAGGCCCGGGGTGAGCGCGACGGCCGCGCCGACCTTCTCGGCGCGGATGTCGTAGTCCATCAGCACGTAGCGGCGGGCCACCAGCACGCCCTGGAGGCGGCGCAGGAACTGCTCCACCCGCGGGTCCTCACCGGCGCCCTTGGGCCGGATCACCACCGCGTCGGAGATCAGGATCGGCTCGCCGAACACCTCCAGGCCCGCGTTGCGCAGGCTGGTGCCGGTCTCCACCACGTCGGCGATCACGTCGGCGACGCCCAGCTGCACCGCGGTCTCGACCGCGCCGTCCAGCTTGGTGACCGTCGCCTTCACGCCGTGGTCGGCCAGGTGCTGCTCGACCAGACCGGTGTACGAGGTGGCGATCCGCAGGCCCTCCAGGCCCTTGACGTCCTCGACGTCCACGCCCTCGGGGCGGGCGAAACGGAAGGTCGACCCGGCGAAGCCGAGGGCGAGCACCTCCTCGGCGTTGGAGTGCGAGTCCAGCAGCAGGTCGCGGCCGGTGATGCCGACGTCGAGGCGGCCCGAACCGACGTAGACCGCGATGTCGCGCGGACGGAGGAAGAAGAACTCCACCTCGTTGTTCGGGTCGACGAGGACGAGCTCCTTGGGGTCCTTCCGCTGGCGGTAGCCGGCCTCATGGAGCATCTCCGCCGCGGGACCCGAGAGAGAACCCTTGTTGGGGACGGCGATGCGCAGCATGGGAGGTTGCTTCCTTACCTGTTGGGAGGGGTGTTGCCCGGACGAGCGGGAGCTCTCCGGGCGGTTGCCCAGGTGCTCCGGAGTGCTCCGGAGTGCTCCGGGTTTCTCTGGGGGTAGGTGCTCAGAGGTACTTGTAGACGTCGTCGAGCTTCAGGCCACGGGCGATCATCATCACCTGAAGGTGGTAGAGGAGCTGGGAGATCTCCTCCGCCGTCTGCTCGTCCGACTGGAACTCGGCGGCCATCCAGACCTCGGCGGCCTCCTCGACGACCTTCTTGCCGATCGCATGGACGCCCTGCTGGACGAGCTGCGCGGTACGGGAGGACGAGGGGTCGCCGGTGGCGGCCTTCTGCTGGAGCTCGGCGAAGAGCTCCTCGAATGTCTTCGAAGCCATGATGGGCCCACCTTACGGCGTGCGGGCGGACGGACGGTAAACGGTCCCGGAGCGTGGACAGTCGGGTGGACGTCCACGCCCCGGGACCGCACGGACTGTGATCAGAGCGCGGCGCGCAGCGCCACGGCGGTGGCGACGGCCGCAGTGACGGCCTCGTGTCCCTTGTCCTCGCGGGAGCCCGGCAGGCCCGCGCGGTCGATCGCCTGCTCCTCGTTGTCGCAGGTCAGGACGCCGAAGCCGACCGGGACACCGGTGTCGACGCTGACCTGGGTGAGGCCGGAGGTGGCCGCCTGGCAGACGTAGTCGAAGTGCGGGGTGCCGCCGCGCACGACCACGCCGAGGGCGACGACGGCGTCGTAGCCGCGCTCGGCGAGGCGCTTGGCGGCCACCGGCAGCTCGAAGGTGCCGGGCACCCGCAGCACGGTCGGCTCGACGACGCCCAGCTCCTTGAGCGCGCGGTGGGCGCCGTCCAGCAGGCCGTTCATCACCTGGTCGTGCCACTGGGCGGCGACGACGGCGACCTTGAGGTCGGCGGCGCCTTCGATGGTCAGCTGGGGGGCTCCGTGGCCGCTCATGTCTCTCGTCCGTTCAGTCGTGCGGGTGGGTGTGGTGGTTCAGGAGCCCAGACCGGGCAGGTCGTGGCCCATCCTGTCGCGCTTGGTGCGCAGGTAGCGCAGGTTGTGCTCGCCGGGCGTGACCTCGACCGCCTCGCGCCCCTTGACCTTGAGCCCGTGCTCGGTGAGCGCGGTCAGCTTCTCGGGGTTGTTGGTGAGCAGGGTGAGCGAGCGGACGCCGAGGTCCGCCAGCATCTGGGCCGCGATGCTGTAGTCGCGGGCGTCGGCGGGCAGGCCGAGGTCCAGGTTGGCGTCGACGGTGTCCCGTCCCTGCTCCTGCAGCTCGTACGCGCGCAGCTTGTGGGCCAGGCCGATCCCGCGCCCCTCGTGGCCGCGCAGGTACAGCACCACGCCGCGACCGGCCTCGGCGACCCGCTTCAGCGAGGACTCCAGCTGCGGGCCGCAGTCGCAGCGCAGCGAACCGAAGACGTCGCCGGTCAGGCACTCGGAGTGGACCCGGACCAGGACGTCCTCGCCGTCCGGCAGCCGGCCCGAGGCGTCCAGACCGCCGGCCGGGCCGCCGGAAGCCACCAGCGCGAGGTGCTCGACGCCGTCCAGGGTGCCCCGGTAGCCGACGGCCGTGAACTCCCCGTGCTCGGTGGGCAGGGCGGTGGTGGCGGCCCGGTCGACGTGCAGCTCGGTGCGGCGGCGGTAGGCGATCAGGTCCTCGATCGAGATGATCGCCAGGCCGTGCTCGCGGGCGAAGGCGACCAGCTCGGGCAGCCTGGCCATGGTGCCGTCGTCGTTGACCACCTCGGCGATCGCGCCGGCCGGCGACAGCCCCGCGAGCCGGGCCAGGTCGACGGCGGCCTCGGTGTGGCCGGGGCGCACCAGCACGCCGCCCTCGACGGCGCGCAGCGGGAAGACGTGCCCGGGGCGGGTCAGGTCGCCGGGCTCGGTGCCGGGCGAGGAGAGCAGCCGGACGGTACGGGCGCGGTCGGCGGCGGAGATGCCGGTGTCGACCCCCTCCCGGGCGTCCACCGAGACGGTGTACGCGGTGCCCTTGCGGTCCTCGTTGACCTGGGTCATCGGGGGGAGCTTGAGGCGGTCCAGCTCCTCGCCGGTCATCGGGGCGCAGATCACGCCGGAGCTGTAGCGGATGGTGAAGGCCATCAGCTCGGGGGTCGCGGCGGAGGCGGCGAAGACGAGGTCGCCCTCGTTCTCCCGGTCCTCGTCGTCGACCACGACCACGGCACGGCCGAGGGCGATGTCGGCGATCGCGCGCTCGACCGGGTCGAGGACGAGTTCGGGCGTCGCGGCGGACTCGGTGGCGGGGGCGGGGCCGGTGGTGGCACCGTCGCTGGACTGGTTCTCGGTCATCTCGGTCATGCCGTGGCTCCCTGCGGGACGTTGGCGGACTTGGCGCGCGGCTCACGGGTGCTCAGCCACCAGGACCGCAGGCCGAGCAGCACCAGGACGAAGTAGACGGAGTAGGTGAGGCCGGAGAAGGTGTAGCCGCTGTTGAAGGCGAACGGCACGCCCACCGCGTCGACCGCGATCCAGGCGAACCAGAACTCCACCCAGCCGCGGGCCTGGGCGACCATCGCGGCCAGCGTGCCGACGAAGATGTAGGCGTCCGACCAGGGGCTCCAGGACAGGCTGGGGAAGGACGTGAAGAGCAGGGCCAGCGCGACCGTGCCGGCCGCCGTCCCCGCCGCCAGCACCAGCCGCTCGGGCCAGCTCGCGAACCGAACGGCGATCGAGCCGCCCTCGCGGCGGCCCCGCTGCCACTGCGCCCAGCCCCAGGCGGCGGTGACGATCACGATCAGCTGCTTGCCGATCAGGCCGGGGACGTGGCCGCCGAAGTAGGCCGCGATCAGCACCGCGCCGGACAGCAGCTGGACCGGCCAGCTCCAGACCGAGCGGCGCCAGCCGAGCGCGAGCCCGCCGAGGCCGAGGATGTTGCCGAACATGTCGGCCCACTTGACGTGTTCGCCGAGGACGGTGAACGCCTCGCCGCTGAGCCAGCTCACTTGGACTCCCCCGGGGTTGTGCCGGTCGGCAGGTCGGACAGGGTGGACGGGGCGGAGTCGGCGGACGGGCCGGCCCCGGCGGAGGGGGCGGCGGGCAGGTTCGGCAGGGCGCGGGACTCCAGGAGCCGCTCGACGTACTTCGCGAGCACGTCCACCTCCAGGTTGACGCTCTCCCCGACGGCCTTGGCACCGAGCGTCGTCAGCGCCAGGGTGGTCGGGATGAGGCTCACGGTGAAGCTGTCCTTCGCCGCCTCCACCACGGTGAGGCTGACGCCGTCGACCGTGATCGAGCCCTTCTCCACCAGGTAGCGGGAGATCGAGTCGGGCAGCGAGAACCGCAGCACCTCCCAGCGCAGCTCGCCCGCCGCGTCGCGCTCGCCGGGCTCACGGCTCAACAGCCGCCCGGTGCCGTCGACATGGCCCTGGACGAGGTGGCCGCCCAGCCGGGCACCGAGCGCCATGGCGCGCTCCAGATTGACCCGGGAGCCGGGCGCCAACTCGCCGAGGCTGGAACGGTGCAGCGTCTCGGCCATCACGTCGGCACTGAACTCACCGGTGCCGGCGGCCAGTTCCGGCGCGCTGTCGACGACGGTCAGGCACACGCCGTTGACCGCGATGGAATCGCCGTGCCGGGCACCCGTACAGACCACCGGGCCGCGCAGGCGGATCCGCGAGGAGTCGCCGATCTCCACGATCGACACGACCTCGCCGAGCTCTTCGATGATGCCGGTGAACACCCGGGTTCTCCTCGCGCTTGGGCGCGGACTCCGGGGTGGCATGGGAGATGACGCGGACGGGCACCGGCGCACCGGCCCGGGGCACGACCCGTCGCCGGGGATGCCGAGGCCGCCGGGAGATCGCTCGCCCGGCACGGGAGACACCGCTCCCGCCGTACACCTGGCCGTGGACCGGGAGGCAGTCTCCTGCCGTCGGACCCACGGGTACTGCTCTTCGTCCGCCCGCGCACGCCTCCCATCCGGACTTTAACCGTCGGTCCAGGAATTTCACCTGGTCAACCGGCCGCTGGCTGCGGACGGGTCGCGGACTGTAACCGCCGGTTCGGATTTTCACCGACCCCGGAGTGCGCTGAACGTCACTGCTTGATGCCGTCATTGTGCCACGGTCGACGCAAGCGCAGGGAGAGCCTTCCGCTGTGGTCTGTTTCACGGGCTTGCGGGGAATGCGCGGCGGGGTGCTCCGGCCGCGGGGCGGGGTGCTCCGGCCGCCGGGGGCGGGGCGCGCCCTCCTCAGCGGGGCGCGGGGGTGGTGATCGACGTGAAGTGGGTGACCTCCGGGGGGTGGGCGAGGTAGCTCAGCTCGCCCTCCGACCAGACCGGCCGGATCCGCCACATCGGCCCCGCGTACCCGCGCAGGGCCTCCTCGTCGCGCCAGCGGCTCAGCACCAGCACCCGGTGCCGGTCCTCGGGCACCGAGCGCAGCAGCTCGCCGCCGAAGCAGCCGTCGGTCCGCCCGAGCTGCGGGATCACCTGGGCGGCCAGGTGCGCGCAGAACTCCTCGAGGCGACCGGTCAGGACCTGTCCGGTCCAGATCCTCACGATCACGACCACCACCTCCGGCTGGCGTCCGTGCTCCCGCCGGTTCCTGGCACAGCAGCCAGGACCCAGCAGTCCCTGGCCCCATTATGAGCGGAAAACCGCTGGTGGGGAGGGGTGGCGCCGAGATTTCACGGAGGACTTCCGGCGCCGGGAGCGGGCTGCGGGAGCGAGGCCCGCCGAGCGGGCTCGGCTACATTCGCGGTATGACGACCACACCGGAATCTACCGCTCCGTCAACCACCGCACCGGACCGGCCGGGCAGCCTGTTCGACGCCCTCCGGGCGGGCGCGCTCAGCGAGCCCGCCCAGCTGCGCGAGGTCTACGAGCAGCCCGGCGAGCAGGCGCGCCGCAAGCAGGTCGACCGCCTGCACGAGGTCGCCCAGCGCCTGATCGCCTGCTCCTCGCTGGTCTTCGTGGCCAGCACGGACGCCGCCGGGCGCTGCGACGTCTCCCCGCGCGGCGGGCCGGCAGGGCTGGTCTCGGTGCTCGACGAGTACACCCTGGCCATCCCGGACGCCACCGGCAACAAGCGGCTGGACACCCTGCACAACGTCCTGGAGACCGGCCGGGTCGGACTGCTCTTCGTCGTCCCCGGCCGGGACGCCACCCTGCGGGTCAACGGACGGGCCTGCGTCTCCACCGACCCGGAGCTGCTGCGGCAGCTGACCGCCGTCGGCAAGCCGCCGCGCAGCGCGATCGTGGTCGCCGTCGAGGAGGTGTACGGGCACTGCCCGAAGGCCTTCCTGCGCTCCTCGGCGTGGAAGCCGGAGAACTGGCTCGCCGGGGACGCGCAGCCGAGTTCGGCGGAGGTCACGCTCTCGCACCTGCGGGACGAATCGCTGACCGTGGAGATCATCGAGCAGTACGAGCGGGAGGCGCTGCTGTACCGGTACGAGTGAGCGGCCGGGGGCGGCTCGTCGGGTGGGCGGGCGGCTCGTCGGATGCGGGCGGGCGGCCCGTCGGGTGGTGGGCGGCGGGTCCTGGCGGCGGGCCCGGCCCGTTCGGGGGCGCGGGCCCGCGCCGGCCCCGGGTCTCAGGCCGCCTTGGGAACGTCCACCACGGACGCGCCGTCGGCGGCCCGCTGAACCGCCTCGACGCCCTTGTGGGCCGCGTCCTTGCTGGCGTAGCCCTGGCCGGTGGCGACGATCTCGCCGTTGCCCGCCTTGAGCCGGAACCGGTACTTGCCGCCGGCGTCCTGGTAGATCTCGAACTTGCCCGCCATCCGGGCCACCTCCTCGTCCTCGCGGGGCCTCGTCGTGGAGCGCGCGGTGCGCCCGCTGTCCGGCCCCCGGCGCCACCGTGCGCCCCGGACCTCGGCGCCCGCACCCGGGCCGCAGCCGGACGGGTGAAGCCGGATCCGCGGGGGTTCGCGGAGGTGCCGGGGCGGTCGCCGGTGGTTTGAATGGACGGATGGACTGCGTCTTCTGTGCCGTGGTGGCGGGCGAGGAGCCGGCGCACCGGGTACTGGACGACGAGGCGGCGGTGGCCTTCCTGGACCGTCGGCCGCTGTTCCCCGGGCACGTCCTGGTCGTGCCGCGCGCCCACCACCCGACGCTCGCCGACCTGCCGGCGGCCGAGGTCGGACCGTTCTTCCTGCGGGTCCAGCGGGTGGCGGCGGCCGTGGAGCGCGGGCTGGGCGCGGCGGGCAGCTTCGTGGCGGCGAACAACCGGATCAGTCAGTCGGTGCCGCACCTGCACGTCCACGTGGTGCCGCGCAATCCGAAGGACGGGCTGCGCGGGTTCTTCTGGCCCCGGCGGCGGTACCCGGACGAGGCGGGCGCGGCGGAGGTCGCGGCTCGGCTCCGGGAGGCCCTGGAGGGCTGAGGGGGTGCGGCGGCGCACGTCCACCCGGGCGTCCCCCCGGGCGTCCCCCCGCAGGCGTATCGGAGGGGGTCGAAATCCTATTCCGGTCGGATGATCATGCCGCTGCGGGCGCCTAGGCTCGCGAGCATGAACGAACTCGCCTGCCTCGTGCAGCAGACGGCCGACCGGCTCGCGGGCCGACACGTCGGTGCGGTGGTCGCCGGACTGGCCGGCGGCGACGTGGAGATCCGCGGCGCCGGACGGACCGGTCCGGGCGGCGGGGTGCCCGGGCCGCACACGCTGTTCGACATAGGCTCCGTCACCAAGGTGTTCACCTCACTCGTACTGGCGCGGCTGGCCCTCGACGGTGCGGTGCGGCTGGACGAACCGCTCGCCGAGGTGCTCGGCGGGGCCCCGGACGGCCGTGCCGCCGTCCCCGCCAAGGGACCGCAGCCCATCACCCTGCGGCACCTCGCCACCCACACCTCGGGGCTCCCCCGGCTGCCCAGGGGCATGCTGGCACCGTCGCTGCTGTCGCCCAACAGGCCCGACCCGTACGCCGATTGCACCGCCGAGCGGGTGCTCGACGGGCTCGCGCGGACCCGGTTGCGGACCACGCCCGGGCGCGGATTCCGCTACTCCAACCTCGGCGCGGGGCTGCTCGGCCTGGCCCTCGCGCGGCGGTCCGGCCTCGGGTTCGAGGAGTTGGTGGCGCGCGAGGTCTGCGCTCCGCTGGGCTTGGCGGACACCTGCGTGCGGTCGGACCGGGAGCAGTCCGCGCGGGTGGCGCACGGGCACACGCCTGGCGGCCGACCGGTGCCGCACTGGACCTTCGCGGACGTGCCCGGCATGGGCGGCCTGCGGTCGACCGCCGCCGACCTGACGACGTTCCTGCGGGCCCAACTGGCCGCCGAGCGCGAGCCGGAGGCGCCGCTGTCGCCCGCGATCGCCCTCACCCGGGAGACCCGCCACCGGGTCAACCCCTTCGCCTGGACGCACCTGGGCTGGCTCGGGCACCGGCTGCACACCCAGCAGGGCGGACACCTCCAGATCTGGCACAACGGGGGCACCGGCGGATTCCGCTCGTTCGTGGCCTTCGATCCGGAGAAGCAGGTGGGCGTGGTGGTGCTGGTCAACACCCGGCGCTCGGCGGATCCGGCGGGCACGGCACTGCTGCGCAGGCTGCAGAACGGGTTCGCGACGGCGGGCTGAGGGTGTTCGCCGGCTCCGGCCCCGGCGTCGCGGCCCCGCTCTGCCTTTGCTTCCCGTCTCGGCGTCCTTGCGCTTCCCGGTCGCTTTCCCCATCGCCCGGAATGTGCCGATCGGCACTGTTGTCGGGCGCGACGCGTGGTCGATCCTGAGCTTGCGGACCTGCCCGGGGCCCGCGGAGCGGAAGGAGCTCGTCATGGCGGTCGTGCTGTCACCCGGCGCGGGAGGCGCCCGCCTTCCCCGCACCCACCCCCGCGGCGGGAGGGCTCGGCCGGGGCGAGATGACGGCGGGGTCGATTCGGGCCAAAAGGTGCTGATTGGCACTGTCGCCAGGGGCTGCGGCGGTCGATGCTGGGGATCCGACAGTCGGGGTTCCGGATGGGAGTCCGTCGAGTGAGAGGGGGCCGACATGGCGGTGACGTGGTCGACGGCGCGGGTGCGGTCAGCCGGTTCGGTCGGCACGACGGGTGCCACCGGTGCGACGGGTTCCCCGGGTTCCCCGGGTTCGGCGGATCCCACGGGTTTCGCGGGTTCGGCGGATCCCACGGGTTTCGCGGGTTCGGCCGAGTCGGCCGAGTCGGCAGGTTCGACCGGGTCGGTCGGCCGGCTCGGGCCGCTGGTGCGGGTGCACCGGCGGTTGCGGCCGCTGTCCCGGGCGGCGCGGGTGTGGCTGCACTCCTGCGGGGTGGCCGCCTCCCTGGCCATCTGCCTGGCGCTCGGTGACTGGTGGCCCGCGCCCCTGCTGGCCGCCGCGGGCGTGGTCGCGGTGAGCGGGTACGAGCGGCTGCGGCCCGCGCCCGGGCTGCGGTCGGTACGGGTCCACGAGGGCGGGCTGGTGCTGGTCCAGGCAGGCGGCCAGGAGGACCCACTGCCCTGGCGTGCGATCGAGGCCACCGAGTACACCCCGTACACCCCGGGAGGGCCGCACGGGGGGCAGGAGCACGGGCGAATATGGCCGGCCGGTGCGGACGAGCCGCTGGCGCTGGCGCACCTGCACGGGCTGGGCGAGCTCTTCGATGAGCTGGAGGAGCGCCTCTCCCCCGGCCTCCGGGCCGGCCTGCACGAGACGCTGCGCGCCGAGGGGAGCGTCCGCTTCGTACGGGGGCGGCTGACGGTGACGGCCTGCGGGCTGGTGCACCGGCCACCGCACCCGCTCGCCGCGAAGGAGGTCCACCGGTGGACGGAGGTGTGCTCGGCCCGAGCCTCCGGATTCGGCGAGCTGGAGATCCGGACGCACTCGGCCGGCCTGCCGCTCACCTTCCCGGTGCTCAACGCCCGCGCGGTCGCCGGCTTCCTGGAGGACCTCCGGACGGCATCCGCCGGGTGACCGACCGAGCCCGGAGCCACCCCCCTAGGGGCACCGCCCGTCCTTCCCGGAAGGGACCAGTACGCCGCTGAGTGGACGTCAGCTCCCTTGCGGGCGAACTACCGTCACTGACATGAGTCGACTCCGCACGACCGCCGCCGCAGCGGCCCTGCTGCTCGCACTGCCGCTGTCCGTCGCCGCTGCCGCGCCCGCCCTGGCCTCGGCACCGCCCGTCAACTCCGCCACCGCGCCCGCCTCTTCGGGGACGGACACCCGGGCCTCCGCCCGGATCGAACTCCCCCGCCCCACCGGGCCGTACGCGGTCGGGCAGGAGGTACTGCACCTGGTGGACAAGAACCGTCCGGACCCATGGGTGCCCTCCGCCGGTCCGCGCCAACTCATGGTCTCGATGTACTACCCCGCGCGCGCCGGAACGGGCACCCCCGCGCCCTACATGACGCCCGCCGCCGCCCGGGCCCTGCTGGACGACAAGCTGCCGGGCAACACCATCCCGACGGAGGCCGTGTCCGGCACCCGGACGTGGGCCAAGTCCGGGGCGCGCCCGCAGGGCGGCCACTACCCGCTGGTCGTCCTGTCCCCGGGCTTCACCATGCCGCGCGCCACGCTCAGCAGCCTCGCCGAGGACCTGACCAGCCGCGGCTACGTCGTCGCCCTGGTCGACCACACCTACGAGAACACCGGAACCACCTTCCCCGACGGGCAGACCATCCCCTGCGACCTGTGCGGGAAGCTGAGGACCCGGGAGGACTGGGCGGGCCTGGACGCGAGCCGGGCGAAGGACGTCTCCTTCGTCATCGACCGGTTGACCGACCGGCCGCACCCCGCCTGGCGCTACGCCCGTCTGATCGACCGCGACCGGATCGCCATGGCCGGGCACTCCGCCGGCGGCGCCGCCACCGTCCCGGCCCTGCTCACCGACGACCGGATCCGGGCCGGGGTGGACCTGGACGGCACCATGGACTACGCGGTACCCGACTCCGGCATCGGCGGCAAGCCGTACCTGATGATGGGCCACCCGCTGGCCGGCGGCGGCGAGGACGGCACCTGGACCGAGGCCTGGTCCCGGCTGGACGGCTGGAAGCGCTGGCTGACCGTCGACGGCACCGGCCACAGCAGCTTCACCGACTTCCCGCTGTTCACCGACGGGCTCGACGTCCCCAAGGACCCGGAGAGCACCATCGAAGGCCGACGGGCCGTCTCCCTCACCCGGCAGTACGTCGGGGCGTTCTTCGACCTCCAGCTGAAGGGCATCCCGCAGCCCCTGCTCGACGGGCCGAGCGCCGCCAACCCCGAGGTGCGGTTCACCCCCTGACGGCGGCCGCCGCTCGCGACGAAGGCCACTTCGACAGGGTGCGGGGCCGTCGGCCGAGCGCCGGCGCCGCCCGTCGGCCAGTAGCGCCGAC
>NZ_JBSFWR010000064.1:0-48758 GCF_053594915.1 Kitasatospora sp. NPDC002543
GCGGTGAACTCGCCCTGGGGGAAGACCACGCTGACGTTGTCGAGGGCGACGACGCGGGTCTCCCCCTCCCCGTAGACCTTGTTCAGGCCGGTGGCTCGGGCGGCCGCCAGGCCGGTGCGGACGGCGGTTGCGGTCGACGTGGTCACGGGGGACTCCTTGGGCTCGCGGACTTGTACCTCCATGTTCCGCGACGTGATCATGGTCCTGCGTCGCTCCGCCGGACGGTTGGTCCTACCACCGCTGGGCGTACGGAGAGGAGCACCCCTCCTCCTGCGGTATGACGTGGACCCTGAGGCGACGGGGATGGCCGGAACGGATATCCTTCGTGGCCGAATCCCGGACAGTTCGTCAGATGGCAAGGAAACATGACAACTTCCGGGGCTGGGGACATGCGAAAGAGTGAGTCGGGCGACTAGGCTCTGGGTGGTTTCGCAGACGCCCGGATGGTGGAACGCAGACACGGGCAGCTTAAAACTGCTTGGCCGCGAGGCCGTGCCGGTTCGAGTCCGGCTCCGGGCACCGATCACCCGGCGGGGGCGCGACGGCGTCCCCGCCGGTCGCAGTTCACCGATCCTCCTCGCGGCGTATCTCGGAATTTTTGCCAAGCCATTACCCTTGTACACGGGCGGTGCAGTGCCGCCACGGAGGGAATGAGCAATGAGAAGCAGCAACCCGGTCTTCTCGCGGGAGGGGTCCTTCACCCGCGACTCCGGCTACGCAGGGTTCGGCAGCGCCCCGCAGGCCGGGAACCCGTACGGCAACAACCCCTACGCGGGCACGTCCTACGCCCAGCAGCCGCAGGGCCAGGCTCCGATGACCGACGAGCAGCTCTACGAGCTGTACAACGGTCCGTCGGCCGGTCCGGCCGCCACCGGGCGGATGACGCTGGACGACGTGGTCGCCCGCACCGCCATGACGCTGCTGACGCTCGTCGCCGCCGGCGCGGTGGCCTGGTTCGTGCTGCCGTTCGAGAACTTCGGCTACGCGATCGCCGCCAGCCTGGTGGCCATGGTCGTCGGCCTGGTGGTCTCGTTCAAGCGCAGCGTCAGCCCGCCGCTGATCCTGACCTACGCGGCCCTCCAGGGCTTCGCGATGGGCGCGATCTCGCACGCCTTCAACACCTGGCTGAACGGCATCGTGATCCAGGCCGTGCTGGGCACGGCGGCGGTCTTCGCGGCGATGCTGTTCGCCTACAAGAGCGGCCGGATCCGGGTCACCGCGCGCTACCAGCGGATCGGCATCGCGATCGCCCTGGGCTTCGTGCTGCTGATGCTGGTCAACGTGATCGCGATGGCCTTCGGCGCCGACATGGGGCTGCGCTCCGGCCCGCTGGGCATCGTGGTCGGCCTGATCGGCATCGGCCTGGGCGCCTTCTTCCTCTCGCTGGACTTCCACGAGATCGAGACGGCCATCGCCCAGGGCGCCCCGCAGCGGGAGTCGTGGCGGGCCGCCTTCGGGCTGACCCTGTCGCTGGTCTGGATCTACATGGAGATGCTGCGGCTGATCGCGATCCTGCGCGGCGACGACTGACCGCCCTTCCCGTCGTGAACACTGCCGCCGGGCCCCGGAGCGACTCGCTCCGGGGCCCGGCGGCTTTTCTCGCCTAGGCTCCTGTCCATGCATGACGTAGAGCCCCTGGACGTGGATCCCCTGGTCGAAGCCGTCGACAGGTTGGCGGATCGTTTCCGCTCGCTGCCGCAGAGCAAGCTGCTGGGCGCGGTGCCCGGGCACGCCTCGCGGGCGGCGGCCGCGCTGGAACTGGCGCGCCGGCTGGCCGGGCTGGCCGCGGCGGCGGAGGGCGGCCCGCGGCGGGAGTTCCCGGAGGCCGGGGCCTTCGCCGTGGGGGACCAGCTGGCCGTCGCCGGGCACGACCTGGCGGCCGCGCTGGCGGCGCTGCCGGAGGGCGCGGAGGTGGCCCTGCCGGCCGGGCCGGTGGCGGCGGCCGGGGTGCTGGCGGGCGCGGTGGCCGCGGTGCGGGAGACGACGGCGCTCTGCGGCTGAGGCCCGGGGGCGCACACGCCGAAGGCCGGCCGGATCGGTAACCCCGTGATCCGGCCGGCCTTCGGTGCGCCCGGCGCCGGTGAGCGGCTGTCAGATGCTGGCGACCACCCGGTCGGCGAGCACGTAGACGGCCTCCTCGTCGGTGGAGAAGGTCAGCGAGTACGAGCCGGAGAAGCGCGAGCCGCCGAGCAGCCGCACGTGCTCACCGGCCCGGACGGCGTCGATCAGCCGGTACGCGGCCTCGCGGTCGCCCGGGGCCACGCAGAGGGTGGTGCCGTCGGCGAAGGCGTACACGTCCAGGGTGCCCAGCGGGCCCGGGCGGACGTCGATCAGGGCGACCGCCTCCTCGGCGAGGGCGGCCAGCCGGCTGTCGGTCCACTCCCGGGACGGCGCCTGGCTGGGGACGAAGTCGGGGTGCGAGGGGTGGCGGCGCGGGTCGGGCGCGGCGACCGGGGCCTCCTCGACGGCCGGATCGGTGTCCAGCAGCCCGGCCTCCAGGCCGGTGGCCAGCAGGTCGGCCTCGCGGCGGGCCCGGGCGTCCTTGGTCTCGCCGACCGGATGGCCGGGGCGCAGCGGCACGCCGCCCTCGGTGCCGTGCTCGGTCGGGGCGGTGCCGCCCTCGTTGATCATGTCCTCCAGCGCGGAGCGCAGCGCCTCGCCGAACTCCGGGTCCATCGTCCCGGAGTTGTCGACGGCGTCCTGCGGGCCGGTGGGGCGCGGGAAGAAGAGCGGCCACTCGTCGGTGCCGGAGAACGCGCCGGAGAACGGGGAGTCGAACAGCGGGGCGTCCTCGGCCGCGCGGGCCTCCTGCTCGGCCCAGAACGCCCGGGCCTCGGTGATCTCCCGCTCGCGGTCGGCGGCGAGCGCCTCGGCGACGGCCCGGCGTATCGCGGTCTCGTCCACCGGGGCGGGCGCGGCCTGGGCCGCGGCCTGCGCGTCCAGTCGGCGGGAGAGTCCGCGGAGGTGGAGCAGCACGGCGGTCGACACGGTGATCAGGATCAGCAGCAGGATGGTGTAGACGGCGCTCACGGAACGTACTCCTAGCGAGGAGCGGAACGGGGTTACGTGTCCACACTGCCGCATGCGGGGCTGTTACTGCAGTGGCGAATGTCCAATTCCTCCGGGACTTTCGCTCTTGTCCCCAAATTGTTAGGTAACACCGTTCTACGCAGTGGAGTTGATCCGCTCCGCAGTGTCGATTTCCGGGTCGAAAACGAAAGAAAAGAGGGCCGGATCGGCCTCGCGGTGTGATCCGGCCCTCAATTACGCTGCGTCACTCCAAATGGGTGGTCCAGACCCTTCGGAGGGTGCCCCCGGGGGTCAGCTGAGGCGCTCGATGACCATCGCCATGCCCTGGCCGCCGCCGACGCACATGGTCTCCAGACCGAACTGCTTGTCGTGCCACTGCAGGGAGTTGATCAGCGTGGTGGTGATCCGGGCACCGGTCATGCCGAAGGGGTGGCCGACCGCGATCGCGCCGCCGTTGACGTTCAGCTTGTCCAGGTCGACGCCGAGGTCGCGGTAGGAGGGGATCACCTGGGCGGCGAAGGCCTCGTTGATCTCGACCAGGTCGATGTCGTCGATGGTCAGGCCGGCCCGCTTGAGCGCCTGCCTGGAGGCCTCGACCGGGCCGTAGCCCATGATCTCGGGGGAGAGCGCGCTGACGCCGGTGGAGACCACCCGGGCGAGCGGGGTGATGCCGAGCTCCCGCGCCTTGGTGTCGGACATGATGACGAGCGCGGCCGCGCCGTCGTTCAGCGGGCAGCAGTTACCGGCCGTCACGGTGCCGTCGGGGCGGAACACCGGCTTCAGGCCGGCCACGCCCTCCAGCGTGACGCCGGCGCGCGGGCCGTCGTCCGTGCTGACCACGGTGCCGTCCGGGAGCGTCACCGGGGTGATCTCGCGCTCCCAGAAGCCGGCCTTGATGGCGGCCTCGGCGAGGTTCTGCGAGCGGACGCCGAACTCGTCCTGCTCGGCGCGGGTGATGCCCTTGAGCGCGGCCAGGTTCTCGGCGGTCTGGCCCATCGCGATGTAGGCGTCCGGCAGCAGGCCGTCCTCGCGCGGGTCGTGCCACGCGCCGCCGCCCTCCTCGGCCCGCTTCTTCGTCCGGGCCTGGGCCTCGTCGAAGATCGGGTTCGTGGTGCCCGGCAGGCCGTCCGAGGTGCCGTTCACGCTGCGCGAGACGGTCTCCACGCCGGCCGAGAGGAAGACGTCGCCCTCGCCCGCCCTGATCGCGTGCAGCGCCATCCGCGTGGTCTGGAGCGAGGAGGAGCAGTAGCGGGTGATGGTGGCGCCGGGCAGGTAGTCCATGCCCATCTGGACGGCCACGATGCGGGCCAGGTTGTGGCCCTGCTCGCCGCCGGGCAGGCCGCAGCCCAGCATCAGGTCGTCGATCTCGCGCGGGTCGAGCTGCGGCACCTTGGCGAGCGCGGCCTGGATGACGTGGGCGGTCAGGTCGTCCGGGCGGACGTCCTTGAGCGAACCCTTGAAGGCCCGGCCGATCGGCGAACGGGCGGCGCTGACGATGACGGCTTCGGGCATGGCGGGCTCCTCGCTGGGTGACGGCGGACCTGGCGTCCGGGAGGAAAGTTACCGCCTGGTAGCTCAGGCGTCACCCGGGCCGGCGTGTGAGCTGGCCGACGTGTTCCCGGAGGCCGTACCGGCCTCCTTCCCGCTCTCCGGGCGGGGTAGGCCGATCCGCAGCCGGTGCCTCAGCTGGGCCCAGCGGCGGCCGGTGCCCTCCGCCGGTACGGCCGCCACCTCGGTGCCCTCCCGGCCCGCCGCCGCCGCGGCCGCCACCGCGACCGGCAGCACCGCGGCGCCCGGGACGGCCGCGGCCGGGCGCTCCTCCTCCGGCCAGAGCCCGAGCGCGGCGCAGACCGAGGGCAGCACGGCCATCGCGGCGGTCGCGTAGCCCTGGGCCGAGGGGTGGTAGCGGTCGGCGGCGAACATCTCCGGGCGCGCCGCGAACTCCGGGCCCAGCAGCGAGCCCAGCGACACCGTCCGGCCGCCCGCCTCCACGACCGCGATGGTCTGCGCGGCGGCCAGCTGCCGGCTCAGCCGGCGGGCCACCCAGCGCAGCGGCGGCCGCACCGGCTTGATCGTCCCGAGGTCCGGGCAGGTGCCGACGACCACCTCGCAGCCGTTGGCACGCAGGGCGGCGACGGCCTCGCCGAGCTGGCGGACGGCCAGTTGGGCCGGGCTGTGCCGGGTCACGTCGTTGGCGCCGACGATGATCACGGCGATGTCCGGCCGGTGCCGCAGGGCCCGTTCCAGCTGACCGGGGAGATCGGCGGAGCGGCCGCCGGAGCGGGCCACGTTGACCAGCCGGACCGGCCGCTCGGCCACCGAGGCGAGGCCCGCGGCCAGCAGCGCGCCCGGGGTCTCGCCGGCACGGGCCACACCGAGGCCGGCGCCGGTGGAGTCGCCGAGGACGGCCAGCACGAGCGGGGCCCGGGGGGCGGCGGCGCGGTCGGCGAAGGCCTCCCCGTAGACGCCGTCCGCCCTGGGCGGGTGGGTCTCCAGGACGCCGATGGCCTGGACGGCCAGTTTGCTCTCGGTCAGCAGCAGGCCGACCAGGCCCACCCCGAGCAGGCCGAGCCCGCCGCCGCCGTACGCCGCCGCGGTGGCGATCCGGCGGGCCACCCGGGCCCGCGAGTTCCGTGCGCCTGGCATCCGGTGCCCCCTTCACGTGCTCCTGCCGGGCCCTGCGGGGCCGCGGCGATGCCTGCACAGCGCTCTTACCCGCGGGGGGAGCCGGAGTACCGGCGGCGTCGGCCGGGTGGGCCATTGGGGGAGGCGGGAAGGAGGGGGGCCGCGGGGCGGGTGCCACGCCCTACGCTTTGCAGTACCGAAATCGCATGCCCACAGACCGGGAGGACCCCCGTGCGGTACCACAACTCGATCATCGACCTCGTCGGCAACACGCCGCTGGTCAAGCTGAACAAGGTCACCGAGGGCATCAGCGCGACAGTGCTGGCCAAGGTCGAGTACTTCAACCCCGGTGGCTCGGTCAAGGACCGCATCGCGATGCGCATGATCGAGGCCGCCGAGGCCTCGGGCGCCCTCAAGCCCGGCGGCACCATCGTCGAGCCGACCTCCGGCAACACCGGTGTCGGCCTGGCGATCGTGGCCCAGCAGAAGGGCTACAAGTGCATCTTCGTCTGTCCCGACAAGGTCTCCACCGACAAGATCAACACCCTGCGCGCGTACGGCGCCGAGGTGGTCGTCTGCCCGACCGCCGTCGCCCCGGAGCACCCGGACTCCTACTACAACGTCTCCGACCGGCTCGTCCGGGAGACCCCGAACGCCTGGAAGCCGGACCAGTACTCCAACCCGGACAACCCGGCCTCGCACTTCCACTCCACCGGCCCGGAGCTGTGGGAGCAGACCGACGGGAAGATCACCCACTTCGTCGCGGGCGTCGGTACCGGCGGCACCATCTCCGGCACCGGCAACTACCTGAAGGAGGCGTCCGGCGGCAAGGTCAAGGTGATCGGCGCCGACCCGGAGGGCTCGGTCTACTCGGGCGGCACCGGCCGGCCGTACCTGGTCGAGGGCGTCGGTGAGGACTTCTGGCCGACCGCCTACGACCGCGGCGTCGCGGACGAGATCGTCGCCGTCTCCGACAAGGACTCGTTCCAGATGACCCGCCGCCTGGCCAAGGAGGAGGGCCTGCTGGTCGGCGGCTCCTGCGGCATGGCCGTGGTGGCCGCGCTGGAGGTCGCCCGCGGCCTCGGGCCGGACGACGTCGTGGTGGTGCTGCTGCCGGACGGCGGCCGCGGCTACCTGTCGAAGATCTTCAACGACGACTGGATGGCCGACTACGGCTTCCTGCCCTCGGCCACCGACGAGGCGCACATCGGCGAGGTGCTGGCCCGCAAGGAGTCCATCGAGCAGGGCGGTGTCCCGCAGTTCGTCCACATGCACCCCAACGAGACGGTCGCCGAGGCGGTCCGGGTGCTGCGCGAGTACGGCGTCTCGCAGATGCCGGTCGTCTCCCCGGGCGCCGGCCACCCGGACATCATGGCCGGCGAGGTGATCGGCTCGGTGGTGGAGAAGCTGCTGCTGGAGGGCATCTTCGCGAAGGACATCGAGCTCACCGACACGCTGGACAAGGTGATGTCCAAGCCGCTGCCGGTGGTCGGCTCGGGCGAGACCGTCACCAACCTGATGACCGTGCTGGAGAAGGCCGACGCGGCCGTCGTGCTGGTCGAGGGCAAGCCGCAGGGCATCGTGACCCGCCAGGACCTGCTGGGCTTCCTGACCGGCCGCGCCCAGCACTGACCCCGGGGTCACCGCCGCCCCTCCGACAGCGCTCCGACAGCCCTCCGCCCCTGCCGCGGAGGGACGCGGCTCCCCTCGAAGGACGCGGAGGGATCCGGAGGGTTCGTCCACGGGGGAAGTGGTACACCGGCGTCACCTGTCCGCAGCACGTGGTTAACAAGGCTCGGGCATCGTGGTGGTCAACGGCAGGACGCCGAGTGAGGCGACGGCAACCGTCCGGGAGCGGCTCCCCGGCGGTCGCGGTCGGCTCCGGACACGTCGGGCGGCCCTGACCCGGCCGCCGTGTCCTCCCGCCGTGGGAGGCGCCGTCGTCCCGCCCCTGACCGGCCCCGCGGCCGGCTGACAGGGTGCGGCGGCTCCCGCGGCAGCACCGCGCCGCACGGCGCGTGTCCCCGTGGCTCCCGGGTGGGGGAGCCCAGGCGGGGCAGCGGTGGGGCCGGTCCTTCTCCGAGGGACCGGCCCCTTCCGTTGGTAGCGGGCCGCTCCGGGCCCGGCTCTCGGTGCCCGGGGCCCGGCCCACGGCGGAGCCCGGGCCGGGATCGCCCCCGGCGCACTCCGGGCAGGTCGAGCCGGGCGCGCGGGGCGTGCTCCGGGCGGCCGCCCGTGCGCCGCGCCGGGCGCGGCCGTCCCGTACGCTCGCACGCATGACCAGCACTGAAACGACCGACCAGGACAGCCCGCGCTACGTCCGGGTCAAGATCGAGCTCATCGCGGAGATCACCGACGAGGGCGCGCTCAAGGCGGCCGCCCTGGAGGCGGTCACCGCGGACGAGTACCTCGACGACGAGGAGCGCGCCCAGTCCGTCGAGGCCATCGAGGTGGACCCGTCGGGTTCGCTCGCCCACTTCATCGACCCCGTCGCCCTGCTCGGCGAGGTGCCCGGCGTGGAGCTCGCCTCGGCGACCTGGGAGTCGGCGCAGACCGAGTTCGACCCGGAGAGCGAGGAGTGGGACGAGTACCAGGTGGACGAGTCCGCCGAGTAGGACGCGGCGGCCGGTGGCGGCGCCCGCCGTCCCCGCCCGTGAACGCCCGGTCCGCCTCGCGGGCCGGGCGTTTCGTCCCTGTTCGTCGGCAAGTTGGGTCATCTCATACGATCGCTTACCCTTCGGTGATGGAACCGTGAACGGGCGGATTGCGTTTCTGTATCCGTAATGCCCGGGATGATCAGCAGGGAGACGCGACGTGACGGCACGGGACGGTCAGGGGCGGGCGGCCGCAAGCAACTGGAGCCGGCGCGGAGTCCTCGCGGGACTGATCGGAGCGCCCGTCCTGCTGCTGGCCGCCTGCAACGACAACAGCAGCGCCAGCGGTAGCGGCGGCAGCGGCAGCGGCTCCGGCGGCGGGAACGGCACCCCGGGCTCCGGCGGTGGCGGCAGCAGCGCGCCGAAGACCTCGACGGCGGTCATCACCGTGACCCCGGCCGACGGCGCCGCCTCCGCGAGCTTCAGCGACCCGGTCAAGGTCACCGTCGCCAACGGCACCCTGAGCAGCGTCAAGGTCACCGACACCACCGGCAAGGAACTGGCCGGTCAGCTCTCCGCCGACGGCACCAGCTGGACCTCGGCCGCCGCCCCCGCCAGCGGTACCAAGTACTCCGTCGCCGCCACCGCCTTCGACAAGGACAAGCTGGAGGCGGACTCCAACGCCGTCTTCACCACGGCGACCCCGGCCAACACCTTCGTCGGCTACTTCACCCCCGAGGACGGCTCGACGGTCGGCGTCGGCATGCCGGTCTCGATCAACTTCAGCAAGCCGGTCACCGACCGCAAGACCGTCCAGCAGGCGATCACGGTGATAGCCGAGCCGGGCGTCGAGATCGTCGGCCACTGGTTCTCCAGCACCCGACTCGACTTCCGGCCGCAGGAGTACTGGGCCAAGGGCACCAAGGTCACCCTCAAGCTCCGGCTCAAGGACGTCGAGGGCGCCAAGGGCGTGTACGGCACCCAGTCCAAGGACGTGAGCTTCACCATCGGCCGCGCCCAGACCAGCGTCGCCGACCTCGCCACCAAGAAGCTCACCGTCACCACCGACGGCCAGGTCAGCGCGGTCTACAAGATCTCCGGCGGCTCGCCCGAGCACACCACCTGGGGCGGCAAGATGGTGATCTCCGAGCAGTACACCCAGACCCGGATGAACTCGCAGACCGTCAACCTGGGCAGCGAGTACGACATCGCGGACGTGCCGCACGCCCAGCGCCTCAGCACCTCCGGCACCTTCATCCACGGCAACTACTGGTCCTCGCCGTCGATCTTCGGCGGCCAGAACACCAGCCACGGCTGCATCGGCCTCCAGGACGCCAAGGGCGCCCAGGACGGCGGCACCGACGGCTCCAGGTTCTACAAGTCCTCGATGATCGGCGACGTGGTCGAGGTCGTGAACTCCGGTGACAAGACGGTCGCCCCGGACAACGGCCTGAACGGCTGGAACATGGGCTGGGCCGCCTGGAAGGCCGGCAGCGCCGTCTGATCCCGCCGCTCCGGCCGTACCCGGCCGGAGGAACCCCGCGGGCGGACCGGACCCGACGGTCCGCCCGGGGAACGGGACGGATGCGGGCCGGGAGCGGGGCGGTCACCGCTTCGCGTAGTCCGCGAAGCCCTGCCAGTCGACGATCACACAGGCCTCCGGGCCCACCGTCCAGGCGTCGTGTCCGGGCGGGCAGAGCATGAAGTCGCCGGGGCCCACCTCGAACTCCCGGCCGTCGTCCATGACGATCCTCATCCGGCCGGAGACCACGTAACCGGCGTGGGCCGCCCGGCAGCTGTCGGTCCCGGCGATCGGCTTCACGTGCTTGGACCACTGCCAACCCGGCTCGAACACGGCCCG
This sequence comes from Kitasatospora sp. NPDC002543, assembly GCF_053594915.1. Lineage (NCBI taxonomy): Bacteria > Bacillati > Actinomycetota > Actinomycetes > Kitasatosporales > Streptomycetaceae > Kitasatospora > Kitasatospora sp. NPDC002543. Next base: position 10,111 of record NZ_JBSFWR010000064.1, read on the forward strand.
GCCCACCGGGCCGCCGTCCAGGTTGACCAGCCGCAGTTCCCCCGTGCCCCCCTCGAAGGGGCGGACTTCCTCGGGATCGTCGAAGTTCCGCTGGTAGAGACCGGACATGGCGCACTCCTCTCCACGAGGACGGCCCGGCCACCAGAGGGTGGCCGGGCCGTCCCTGCTGGCCCTTCCAGTCTGCGCCCGGACCGGGGATCGGTCACTTTGAGTGGCCGCCCCCGGGAGGGGAGGAGGATGCCGGTCAGCCCTGGGTGCGGGCGACACCGATCGGGCAGGAGGCCCCCGTACCGCCGAGACCGCAGTAGCCGTTGGGGTTCTTGGCCTCCGACAGGTACTGCTGGTGGTACGGCTCGGCCGGGAAGAAGGGGCCGGCCGGGGCGATCTCGGTGGTGATCGGGCCGTAACCGAGCGCGGTCAGGGACGGCTGGAACGCGTCCCGGGTGGCCGCCGCGGCCTCGGCCTGGGCGGGGGAGTGGGTGTAGACGGCGGAGCGGTACTGGGTGCCGACGTCGTTGCCCTGGCGGTTGCCCTGCGTCGGGTCGTGCGCCTCCCAGAACGTCTTCAGCAGGCGCTCGTAGGAGATCACGGCCGGGTCGTACACCACCCGGACCGCCTCGGTGTGCCCGGTCAGCCCGCTGCACACCTCCTCGTACGTCGGGTTGGGGGTGTGGCCGCCCTGGTAGCCGACCAGCGTCGTCCAGACACCGGGCAGCTGCCAGAAGGCGCGCTCGGCGCCCCAGAAGCAGCCCAGCCCGAAGTCGGCGACCTCCAGGCCCTCGGGGTACGGGCCGGGCAGCGGGTGCCCGAGCACGGTGTGCGGTTCGGTCAGGGCGAAGCCCGGGGCGGGCCGGCCGGGCAGCGCCTGGTCGGCGGGGACGAGCGAGGTCTTGTGGCGGTTGAACAGCACGGCCTGCTCCAGCGGGTCGGGGAACCTGGCGCAGTGTCCAACGCGAACGGCCGCCCCCGGATTCCGGGAGCGGCCCCGGGGCCCGGCGCACCGCGCCCCGGCCCTCGGCACCCCCGCTCCGACCTGCGGATTCATCCCGCTCGCCGGTTCGTGCGGGCCGAACGGCATTCGCACACTAGGCTCGGACCCATGACCGAGCACCAGCTTCCTCAGGGCTTCGAGACCCTCGCCATCCACGCGGGTCAGGAAGCGGACCCCCAGACCGGGGCCGTCGTCACGCCGATCTACCAGGTGTCCACCTACAAGCAGGACGGGGTGGGCGGACTGCGGGGCGGCTACGAGTACAGCCGCAGCGCCAACCCGACCCGCACCGCGCTGGAGGAGTGCCTCGCGGCACTGGAGGGCGGCGCCCGCGGCCTCGCCTTCGCCTCCGGCCTGGCCGCCGAGGACACCCTGCTGCGCACCATCCTCAAGCCGGGCGACCACATCGTGATCCCCAACGACGCCTACGGCGGCACCTTCCGGCTGTTCGCCAAGGTACTGACCCGCTGGGGCGTCGAGTTCTCCGTGGCCAACACCCAGGACCTGGCCACCGTCCGCGAGGCGCTGCGCCCCAACACCCGCGCGGTGTGGGTGGAGACCCCGTCCAACCCGCTGCTGGGCATCACCGACCTGGCCGCGCTCGCCGAGATCGCGCACGGCGCCGGCGCGCTGCTGGTGGTCGACAACACCTTCGCCAGCCCGTACCTCCAGCAGCCGATCTCGCTCGGCGCGGACGCCGTCGTGCACTCCACCACCAAGTACATGGGCGGCCACTCGGACGTGGTCGGCGGCGCCCTGGTGCTCGCCGACGCGGGCCTCGGCGAGGAGGTCGCGTACCACCAGAACGCGATGGGCGCCGTCTCCGGCCCGTTCGACGCCTGGCTGGTGCTGCGCGGCATCAAGACGCTGGGCGTCCGGATGGACCGGCACAGCGCCAACGCGGAGAAGGTCGCCGAGCTGCTGGCGAGCCACCCGAAGGTCAGCCAGGTGCTCTACCCGGGCCTGCCCGAGCACCCCGGCCACGACATCGCGGCCAAGCAGATGAAGGCCTTCGGCGGCATGGTCTCGTTCCGGGTCGCCGACGGCGAGGAGGCGGCCGTCGAGGTCTGCAACCGCGCGCGGCTGTTCACCCTCGGAGAGTCGCTCGGCGGCGTCGAGTCGCTGATCGAGCACCCGGGCCGGATGACCCACGCCTCGGTGGCGGGCTCGCCGCTGGAGGTGCCGTCCGACCTGGTGCGCGTCTCGGTCGGCATCGAGTCGATCGACGACCTGCTGGCCGACCTCGAGCAGGCGCTCGGCTAGGGTCTGTCCTCAAACTCCCGTCGTCGCCCCGCAGACGCGAGTTTGAAGACAGACCTAGGTGCCTCGGTGCCCGGGGCCGTCGCGGCCCCGGGCGCTCACTGCCCCTGCCGGTCCGCCGAGTACGACTCCATCGCGAGGTTGAAGCGGGACAGCAGGGCGCAGAACGCGTGCTGCTCCTCCGGCGGCCAGTCGGCCACCAGGCGTCGGGTCAACTCGGCCCGGCCGTCCCGGACTTCGGTGAGCCGGCCGACGCCGTGCGAGGTCAGCGCGAGCCGTACGGCGCGGCGGTCGGCCGGGTCCTGCACCCGGCCGACCAGCCCGGCCGCGACCAGCGGGGCGACCTGGCGGGTCACCGTGGAGGAGTCCACGCCCAGCGCCTCGGCCAGCGCCTTGACGTTGGCGGGCCCGTGCCGCTCCAGCCGGTCGAGCAGCAGGTAGGCGGCCCGGTCCAGCGCCCCGACCCCGCCGCCGGAGGTCCGGACCTGCTCCATCCGGCGTGCGAACACGGCCAGCTGGTACTGGAGTTGGGTGTGCACGGGGTCGGTGCGGTCGGTGGCCTGGGGCGAGGTCGTCGTCATCGCGGCTCACGATCGTCGTGCGGCGAGGGAGGCTCGGAAGCAGCAGCGTACGCGGGCCGGGCGGGCCCGGGAACAGGCCCGGCATCCCGGATTGCCGTCGCCCGCACCCGTAGTCTGGCGCCATGCACACCTGGCCGATCACCCTCGACGACGTCCGCGGCGCCCAGAAGATGCTCGCCGGGGTCGCGCGGGTGACCCCGATGGAGGGCAGCCGGCACCTCTCCGGACTGGTCGGCGCGCCGGTCCACCTGAAGTGCGAGAACCTCCAGCGCACCGGGTCCTTCAAGCTGCGCGGGGCGTACGTGCGGATCGCGGGACTCTCGCCGGTGCAGCGGGCCGGCGGGGTGGTGGCGGCGAGCGCCGGGAACCACGCCCAGGGGGTGGCGCTGGCGGCCTCGCTGCTGGGCGTGCGCTCCACGGTGTTCATGCCGGTCGCGGCGCCGCTGCCGAAGGTCGCGGCCACCCGCGAGTACGGCGCCGACGTGCGGTTGCACGGCGCCTCCGTGGACGAGGCGCTGCTGGCCGCGCAGCGGTACGCGGAGGCGACCGGCGCGGTGTTCATCCACCCCTTCGACCACTGGGACGTGGTCACCGGCCAGGCGACCGTCGGGCTGGAGATCCTGGAGCAGTGCCCCGAGGTGCGGACCATCCTGGTCGGGGTGGGCGGCGGCGGGCTGCTGGCCGGGATCGCGGCGGCGGTCAAGCCGCTGCGGCCGGACGTGCGGGTGGTCGGGGTGCAGGCGGCCGGCGCGGCCGCGTACCCGCCCTCGCTGGCGGCGGGGCGGCCGGTGTCGCTGGAGCACTTCGCCACGATGGCGGACGGGATCATGGTCGGGCGTCCCGGTGACATCCCGTTCGAGGTGGTCAACACGCTGGCGGACGGCATCCGCACGGTCTCCGAGGAGGCGCTGTCGCGGGCGCTGCTGCTCGGCCTGGAGCGGCTGAAGCTGGTGGTCGAGCCGGCCGGGGCGGCTCCGATCGCGGCGCTGCTGGAACGCCCGGACTCCTTCGAGGGGCCGGTGGTGGCGGTGCTGTCCGGCGGCAACATCGACCCCCAGCTGATGCAGCGGGTGCTGCGGCACGGGCTGGCGGCGGCCGGGCGCTACCTGTCGCTGCGGGTGCGGCTGGCGGACAAGCCGGGCGCGCTGGCGGACCTGCTGGCCGTACTGACCAGGGTGGACGCCAACGTGCTGGACGTGGCGCACGTGCGGACCGACCCGCGGCTGGGGCTGACCGAGGTCGAGGTGGATCTGCACCTGGAGACCAAGGGGCCGGAGCACTGCGCGCTGGTGGTCGGGGAGTTGCGGGACGCCGGGTACGTGGTCGCGGGCTGAACCCAGCCCCGCCCCGCCCCCGCCCCTGTCGGCCGGGGCGAGCGGCGGCCGGGCCCGGCCGCCGGCGGCGGGACGTGGTCCCTTGACGCGATATATCGCGTACTGGGAGACTCGCGATACATCGCGTTCGAGTCCCACGGGTCGAGAATCGAGTCGCCCGTATGCCCGGAAACGGGGCAGAGTGGGACAGATCGCCCCATACGTCCGAGGAGATGAGGCAAGGCCATGGCGCCAGCCATCCAAGCCGAGAACCTGGTGAAGACCTTCGGCGACGTACGAGCCCTGGACGGCGTCAGCCTCGACGTCCCCGAGGGCACGGTGCTCGGGCTGCTCGGCCCGAACGGTGCCGGGAAGACCACCACCGTGCGGGTCCTCACCACCCTGCTCCGTCCCGACTCCGGCCACGCGGTGGTCGCCGGGGTCGACGTGCTCAAGCACCCCAACCGGGTCCGCAGCCTGATCGGGCTGTCCGGCCAGTACGCGGCGGTCGACGAGTACCTGACCGGCTTCGAGAACCTCACCATGGTCGGCGAGCTGTACCAGATGAGCAACCGCGCGGCGAAGGCCCGCGCGCTGGAGCTGCTGGAGTGGTTCAACCTCACCGAGGCCAAGGACCGCACCGCCAAGACCTACTCCGGCGGCATGCGCCGGCGCCTGGACCTCGCCGCCGCGCTGGTCGTCCGGCCGCCGGTGATGTTCCTGGACGAGCCGACCACCGGCCTCGACCCGCGCAACCGGCTCGCGCTCTGGGAGGTCATCGAGACGCTGGTCGAGCAGGGCACCACGCTGCTGCTCACCACCCAGTACCTGGAGGAGGCCGACCGGCTCGCCCACGACATCGCCGTGGTCGACCACGGCCGGGTGATCGCCCGCGGCACCGCCGACCGGCTCAAGGCACAGATCGGCGGCGAGCGGATCGAGGTCGTGGTGCACGAGCCCGGCCTGGTCGGCGACGCGGTCGCCGCGCTCTCCGGCTACGCGCTGAACGAACCGACGGTGGAGAGGAACACCCGCCGGATCACCGTTCCGGTCAGCGGCGGCGCCCGGGTGCTCGCCGACGCGATCCGCGAACTGGACGCCCGCGGGATCGAGATCGACGACATCGGGCTGCGCCGCCCGACCCTGGACGACGTCTTCCTCACCCTCACCGGCCGCGTCGCCGAGGAGCGGCCCGAGGAGGAGGACGAGGACGCCGCCGGCCCCGAGGCGCACGGCCGGGGCAAGGACGGCAAGGGCGGCCCGGGCGGCCCGGGAACGGACAAGCAGGCCGTCGCGGCCGGGAAGGAGAGCTGAGATGACCACCGCCACCGAGCACGCCATCGGTCCGGCCGTGCCCAGGCAGCGCCGGGGCATATCCGCCTCCCTGCACGACTCCTGGGTGGTCGCCAAGCGCAACCTGCGCCGGATGACCCGCATCCCGGAGATCGTGATCTTCGGGCTGATGCAGCCGGTCATGTTCGTGCTGCTGTTCTCGTACGTGATGGGCGGGGCGATCAAGATCCCCGGTACCGACTCCAGCTCGAACACGTACATCCAGTTCCTGATGGCCGGCATCTTCGCCCAGACCGTCACCTTCGCCGTCGCCGGAGCCTCGGCGGGCATCGCGGAGGACATGAGCAAGGGGCTGGTGGACCGGTTCCGCTCGCTGCCGATGGCCCGCTCGGCCGTGCTGGTCGGCCGCACCCTCGCGGACCTGTGCCAGACCGCGTTCACCCTGGTCGTGCTGGCGGCGGTCGCGCTGCTGGTCGGCTGGCGGATCCACGACGGCCTGCTCAGGGCGCTCGGCGCCTTCGGCCTGCTGCTCCTGCTCGGCTACGCCTTCTCCTGGATCGGCGCGCTGATCGGCCTGTCGGTCCGCAGCCCCGAGGCGGCCACCTCGGCCGGACTGATCTGGCTGTTCCCGCTGACCTTCGTGTCCAACGCCTTCGTGCCGGTCACCTCGATGCCGGGCTGGCTCCAGGCGGTCGCCTACTGGAACCCGTTCAGCGCCACCGTGCAGGCCTGCCGGGTGCTCTTCGGCAACCAGGTCGGGCCGGTGGACAGCGCCTGGCCGATGCAGCACGCGGCGCTGGTGTCGGTGCTGTGGTCGATCGTGATCACGGCGGGGTTCTCCTGGCTGGCGGTGCGCAAGTACCGCTCCTCCACCGCCTGACCGGACAGCCCTGACCGGGCATCCCGACCGGGCAGCTCTGACCGGGCATCCCGACCGGACACCCCGGGCCGGGCCGTCCGGAACGTGCGAGGGCGGCCGCGGAAGTCCCTGACCTCCGCGGCCGCCCTCGCGTCGTGCGGCCGGATCAGCCGGCGTGCGGCACGACCTTGACGATCTTCACCATGGCCGGCTTGCCGTTCGGCAGCTCGTAGGCGGCCTCGTCGCCGATCCGCTTGCCGTCGATCGCGCGGCCCAGCGGGGACTGCGGCGAGTAGACGTCCAGGTCGTCGGCGCCCGCGACCTCGCGGGAGGCGAGCAGGAACTCCATGAGGTCGTCCTCGTCGCCGTCGAAGGCGACCGTGACGACCATGCCCGGGGCCACCACGCCCGAGTCGGCCGGAGCCTCGCCGACCTTGGCGCGCTCCAGCAACTGGGTCAGCTGGCGGATGCGCAGCTCGTACTTGCCCTGCTCCTCCTTCGCCGCGTGGTAGCCGGCGTTCTCCTTGAGGTCGCCCTCCTCGCGCGCCGCCTCGATCTTCTGGGCGATCTCGATGCGCCAGGGCCCGGTCAGGTGTTCCAGCTCGGCCTTGAGCTGGTCGTAGCCGGCCTGAGTGAGCCAGGTCACGTTCTCACTGGTCTGGGTCACGGGTGCTCCTCGTAGGTGCTGGGGCTGTGCTGAGGGTGTGAGTCGTCAGCAGGGGTCGGTGGTGATATCGGTCTCAACTACAAAGCAACGCCCGCTCCCGTACCATCCGGTGCGGAAGGGGCGAAACCACGAGCCTAACAAGTCCTGCTGACAAGCGGGAGAGCCGTTTGCGCGCCATTGACGGCGGCGTTACGCCACGGTGTACAGCAACGGAGTGCGGGACCCTCTACGGATGCCCGCTCGTCGGATCGGATAACCGTGCGGCGGGCGGGCGGGTGCGTCGCGCGGGGCGGGTGCGCAGCCCGGGGGCGCGGGCCCCGCCCGGTGCGCTACTTGGCCGGGGTGCAGCCCAGCAGCTCGGCGGTGGTGCCGCGCGAGGTGGTGCGCAGGGTGACCACCGCGTCGTAGTCGGAACCGGCCGCCGGGACCGGGAAGTCGGCCACCCCGACCACCCCGTGGTCCTCGCCCTGCGAGCGGACCGTGCAGGTGCCGGCCTGCCCGCTGCTCTTGCGCACGGTGAGGTGCAGCTGGACCTCGGAGTCGGAGAGCACCTGGAAGGTCGGCACCGAGCCGTTGATCTTCGACTCGCGCAGCATGTAGGAGCCGCCGAGCCAGGCGACCAGGCCCAGGCCCAGCACACCGCAGACCGCGCCGACCACCTTCAGCCGGCGGTCCGAGTCGCGGTCGCCGCCACGGCCGTAGCGCCCCTGGGGCAGCTCGGTGGCGGTGGTGTCTGCACTCATCGGACTCCGTCCTCTCCTGGGGAGGGGCCGCGCGGGGTGGTGCGGGGGGAATGCGACGCGCCTCCAGTCCGTCACTATAGGAGGGGCACGCCCGCGGCCGGTCCGGCGGGGGCAGGGCTCGGCCGCGCCGTTGACGTTCCGCGGCCCGGCCCCGCGGCGACGCGGTCCCGAAGTGAGCGGTTCGTACGGTGGGCAGACCCGGACTTCGCGGAACGCCCGACGAGTGTGGAAGGAACGCAAGGCGTTGAGTGAGCAGTTGCGACTGATGGCGGTGCACGCCCACCCGGACGACGAGTCCAGCAAGGGCGCGGCCACCATGGCCATGTACGTCGAGCAGGGCGTGGACGTGCTGGTGGCCACCTGCACGGGGGGCGAGCGCGGGTCGGTCCTCAACCCCAAGCTCCAGGGGGACCCGTACGTCGAGGAGAACATCCACGAGGTGCGCCGCAAGGAGATGGACGAGGCGAGGGCGATCCTCGGCGTCAAGCAGGCCTGGCTGGGCTTCGTGGACTCCGGCCTGCCCGAGGGGGACCCGCTGCCCCCGCTCCCCGAGGGCTGCTTCGCCCTCCAGGACGTCAAGGAGGCGGCGGAGCCGCTGGTCCGGCTGATCCGGGAGTTCAAGCCGCAGGTCATCACGACCTACGACGAGAACGGCGGCTACCCGCACCCGGACCACATCATGACCCACAAGATCACCATGCTGGCGTTCGACGCCGCGGGTGACCCGGACGCCTACCCGGAGGCCGGCGAGCCCTGGCAGCCGCTCAAGCTGTACTACAACCACGGGTTCCCGATGGGCCGCATCCGGGCGCTGCACGAGTACCTCACCGAGCACGGCCACGACTCGCCGTACGGCGAGTGGATCGAGGGCTGGGAGAAGAGCGGCCGCAAGGAGCGCGAGATCACCACCCGGGTCCGCTGCGACGACTGGTTCGAGACCCGGGACCGCGCGCTGATCGCCCACGCGACGCAGATCGACCCGGACGGCCCGTGGTTCCGCGTCCCGCTGGAGGTCCAGCGCGAGGTCTGGCCCACCGAGGACTACGAGCTCAGCCGTACCCTGGTCGACGTGGACCTGCCGGAGGACGACCTGTTCGCCGGCCTGCGCACCCCCACCCTGGCGGCCGAGGCCGCCGACGCGCGCGACTGAACCACCCCCCGACGGCCCGGCTCCGCGTGAGCCGGGCCACCATAGAGATATGAGCGCCTCCGTGAACCTCGTCAACCTCGCCGCTGACCTCGCCGTCGACGACGCCAAGGTCACCCCCGGCCTCCTCGGCTTCGTCGTCTTCGCCGCCCTCGGCGTCGCGACCTGGTTCCTCGCCAAGTCGATGAACCGGCAGTTCAAGAAGGTCGACTTCGTCGAGGAGCCGGAGGCCCCGAAGGAGTGAGCCGTCGGCCGGCCCCGGGTGGGGCCGGCCTTCGGTGGAGCCGGGCCGCCCGGACTCGCGGGCTCGCCGGCTCCGGGGCTCGCTGACTCCAGGGCTCGCCGGCTCCGGAGCTTGCGGGCTCTTGGGTTCGCCGGCTCCGGAGCTTGCGGGCTCTTGGGCTTGCGGGCCGGCCGGTCGGGGAAGCCGCGCCGAAGCGGCTCCGACGGCCCCGCCCGGCCCGGAATCGCCGGACCCGCCCTGGCGGGCCGTCAGGCTTCGTAGGATCCCGAACCATGACGTGGTCGTGGCACACCGTGGTGCGCAGGGCGGGGTACGTGGCGGCGGTGGCGGGGGTGGTGACGGCCGCGGTGGCGGGGTCGGGGAACCCCGGGCCACTGATCGTCGGCTCCGGTGTGGTGGCGGTGGCCGCCGGGCTGTTCCCGGTGCTCTGGGCCCCGGGGCGGGTCGGTGCGGTGGGCCCTTCCGTGCTGGTCGCCTGCGCCGTGTCGCTGCTGGTGACGGCGGGCTACCGCAGGCCGGTGTCCGGCGGCATCGAGTCCTGGTGGCTGCTGGAGACCGTCGCACTGCTCGTGCCGATCGTCCCCGCGGTGCGCCGTCCGCGGGCGGCGGCGGCCTGCGGCCACGGCGCCCTGCTGGTCCTGGCGGTGGCGCTGGTGCCGCTGCGGATCGGGGTCTGGGCTGATCCGCCGGCCCCGCCGGCGGTGACCGTCAAACTCTGCCTGACCTCGGCGCTGCTGTCCTGCGTGGTGGTGGGGGTCGGCTGCTACCTGCGCTCGATGGACACCCGGGCCCGGGCGGCGGTGGCGGCCGAGCGGCGGGCACAGCGCCTGGACCTGGCCCGCGACCTGCACGACTTCGCCGCGCACGACGTCACCGGCGTGGTGGTGCTGGCCCAGGCCGCGCAGGTGCTGGCCCAGCAGGACCCCGGGAAGGTGGTCGAGCTGCTGGCCGGGATCGAGGCGGCCGGGCGGCAGGCGCTGGTCACCATGGACCGGACCGTGCAGGTCTTCGCGGCGGAGGACGCGGATCCGGCGCCGCGCGGGCGGTTCGGGACGGCCCCGGCCGCGGCCGCGGCGTCGGACCGGGGTGGGGCCGGGGAGGCGCGAGGGGATGCGGGGCGGCCGGCGGCGGGCCGGTCCGGTGCGCGCAGCCTGCGCCGTGACCTGAGCGAACTGCCCGCGCTGGCCGAGCGGTTCACCCGCAGCGGTTCCGCGCGGGTGCGGCTGGAGGCCCCGTCGGAGGCCGAACTGGCGGCGGTGCCGGCGGCGATCAGCGGGCTCGGCTACCGGCTGGTGGTGGAGGCGCTGACCAACGTCCGGCGCCACGCGCCCGCGGCCGGGGAGGTGGCGATCGAGGTCGGGTCGTCGTGGCACGGGGAGCGGTCGGCGCTGCGGGTCGCCGTCACGGACGACGGGGGGACGGGTGGGGCGGGGGGCCCGGGGGGTGCCGGTGCGGACGGTGTTGGTACAGGTGCGGGTGATGGTGATGGTGATGGTGATGGGGGTGCGGGCGGCGTCGGTGCGGGCGGTGCGTTGGGCGGGACCGGGCGGGAGGGCGGCGGCTTCGGTCTCGCGGGCCTGCGGGAGCGGGTGGAGGCGGCCGGCGGCGACCTGACCGCCGGACCGGGGCCGGAGGGCGGCTGGCGGGTGGTCGCGGTGCTGCCGACCGACGGCGTGGCCGGCCTCGGGGGCTGACGCGGGCGTTCCGCGGGTACGGCCGGCAGGCGGGCGGAGGGCCGGCTCGGAAGGCGGGCGGAGGGCTGGCCCCGGAAGGCGGTCGGAGGGCCGGTTCGGAGCCCGCGGGCGGGATGATCCAGGCAATTCGGCACATCCGGCGGCGGCCGATTCGGGGCTGCGAACGATCGAATAGGCCGATCGGCCGATGGCGATGCGCCCCGTGCGCGGGGAAGGATGTCGGTACGGCGATCAGGGATCGGGGTTCCCCTGCGCCGTCACGACGGAAGAACCCCGAGCGGGGGATCGGCCTGTGATTCGCATTGCCATGTCTGTCGAAGATCTGGCTCGTGTACGAATTGCCGGAAATGTCGACCAGGAATTGGAGGCGGTGCTGGCATTCGAGGCCTGGCGGAGCGGCGGGGAATTCTTCCGCCCCTGGCAGCGGGCCGTCCGCGGCCGGCTGGCGCGGCAGCCGGTGCTGGCCGAGCGGTTGCGGCGCCTTTCGGGAGCCAACGGTGGTTTCCGGGACGTACTGCGGGTGTGGGCGAATGGCCGGATCCTGTCGTCCGACGGCGGTATCGAGCCGGTTGTCCAGCGGGTCGACGTCGCCGGGGCGGTCCGCGAGTTCCAGCGCGTGGCGCTGCAGCCCTGCTGGACGGACATCAGGTCCCGGCTGGAGGCGGAGCGGGACGTCCGCCGCCGGATCGCCGGCCGCGGCGGAGTGGACGCGCTGCTCGGCACGCTGCACCCGCGGATCCGCTGGAACGCCCCGGTGCTGGAGGTGCCCGCCGAGCGGGACGTCGAACTCGCCCTCGACGGGAGGGGCCTGCGGCTGGTGCCGTCGCTCTTCCTGCAGGGCGCCGGGGTGGTGATCCGGCCGCGCCGGGGGGATCCCGAGGAGGCCCCGATGCTGCTCTTCGCGGTGGGCGCCGACCGGGCCGGCCTCCCGGTGCCGGTGGGCGGGCCCGCGGCGGAGGAGTCCGAGCGCCGGGGCGAGGAGCCGCTCGCCGCCCTCGTCGGCCGGACCAGGGCGGCGGTGCTGCGTGCCGTGCCGGACGGCTGTACCACCGGCGAGCTGGCGGGCCGGATCGGAGTGACCGCCTCGGCGGTCAGCCAGCACACCTCCGTGCTGCGGGCGGCCGGGCTGATCGACACCCGGCGCCGCGGCAACGGCGTGCTGCACACCGTCACCCCGCTGGGGCGGGCGCTGCTGCGCGGCGAGGCCCCGGCGGCCGTGGGAGGGCGCCACTTCGGGGGCTCGGGGCCGCGATGGGCCGAGGGGCGCCGGCGGGCGCTGCGGTGAGGCCGTCGGGTCGTGCGGCCGGTCGGGGGCGGGCCGGTTCAGGCGCGCTCGGCCAGGCCCGACTCCCAGGCCCAGGTGGCGATGCCCACCCGGTTGCGGGCCTTCAGCTTGCGCTGGAGGTTGGCCAGGTGGGTCTTGACGGTGCTCAGCGAGATGAACAGCTCGGCGCCGATGTCGGAGTTGGTCAGCCCTTCGGCGACGAGGACGGCGATCTCCTCCTCGCGGCTCGTCAGCGGCTCGACCGGGGAGCGGTCGACCCGGCGCGGGCCGGTGAAGTGGTGCAGCAGGCGGGTGGTGATCTGCGGGCTGATCAGCGAGTCGCCGACGACGGCCGAGCGGATCGCCTCGGCCAGCAGCGCGGGCCCCGAGTGCTTGAGCAGGAAGCCGCAGGCGCCGTTGCGCAGCGCGGTGTGCACGTACTCGTCGAGGTCGAAGGTGGTCACCACGACGACCTTCACCTCCGGGGTGATGCCGGCCAGCCTGCGGGTGACTTCGAGGCCGTCCAGCTCCGGCATCCGGATGTCGACCAGCAGGACGTCCGGCCGCAGGGTGCGGACGGCCTCCAGGGCCTCCAGGCCGTCCGCGGCCTCGGCCACGACCTCCATGTCGGGCTGCGCCGCCAGGATGTGCCGGAACCCCTGGCGGACGCTCGACTGGTCGTCGGCGATCACGACACGCGTCTTCATGGCGTCATGATCGCACGGGTTTTCGGCGGCCCCGAAGCGAAGTCCCGGATTCCGCCTGGTGTACGTCGGATTCAGTTTCCGCTTAACACGGTTGTCACACGGCGGAGCGTCCGGGAATGATGGTTCCTGTCGGAACAGGGGCCGGTGATTCGAAAATCCCGGCGGGAATCGGAATGCTGTCCGGCAGGGATTCGAAAGGGGGGCGGGTGGCGAAATGGACGCGAAATACGAGTCGTACGCGATAGCCGATCCGATGTGGTACGACGCCCTGGAGCGGTGCGACGACCGGGCCTCCCGGTTCGCTCCGAGGTGAGACAACCGTGGCCGTGGCATTGGATCCGACAACCCGCTCTCGTGGACCGCTCGGCGGGCTGCGACTGTGCGTCGCCGAGGTGCGGGCGTACCCGGGGCGCGTCATAGGTGTCGCGGTCGCCTGCGCGCTCACCGCCACCGGGGTCGGGGCCTGTCTGCTGCTGCTCGCGGCGGTCAGCGGCCCGGCCTACCCACCGGGCTCGGCCGCCGCCGCGGCGGCCACCGACACCCAGAACCTGCTGGGCCTGCTGCTGACCCTGCTGCTGATGTCCGCGGTGCTGGTGACCGGGTCGACGGTCGCGCTCTGGACCAACCAGCGGCTCGGGCAGTTCGCCGTGCTGCGCGCCCTCGGAGTGACGGCCGGCCGGCTGCGGGTCCTGGTCGTCGCGGACGTCGCGCTGGTCGCGCTGGCCCCCTCCGTCGTCGCCGCGGTGGCAGGGACGGTCCCCGCGGCCGGTTTCGGACGGCGGATGCTGATCGAGCGCGGGCTGTTCCCCGCCGCGGTCGGCCTGCCCTCCGCCGGGCAGACGTGGGCGATCGCGGCCGGCGCCTGCGTCGGCACCTGCGCGGTCGCGGTGCTGGCCGCGCTCGCCAGCGTGCTGGCGGCCGGCCGGGTCCAGCCGATCGACCTCCTCAAGGACCAGTCACTGGCCCTGGCCCCGCCCCGCCGCAACGTCGGCCGACTGGTGGCGGGCATCGCCATGGCCCTCCTGCTCTGTGGGCCGCTCGTGGCCCTGATGGCCGTGATGGACATGCCGCCGGTGCTCCAGGGCGCGCTGGTGACAGGGCTGGCCATGTCCGTCATCCCCACCCTCGCGGTGCTCGCCCCCTGGTTCGTGCCGCTGCTCGTCGGCCCGTGCTGCGCCCTGCTGCGGCTGGTGGACCGGAAGGCCGGCCGGATCGCCGCCGCCGGTCTCCGGGCCGCGCCCGCCCGGACGGCCGCGATCGCGGTGCCCGTCCTGCTGTCCGTCGGCATCGTGGTCTGCCTGCTCGGCTCGGGCATGACCATCGGCGCCGCCGTGCGGCAGCAGACCGAGCAGGCACTGCGGGCCGACGCCGTGGTGACGGCAGAGCCGGGCAGCAGGCTGCCCGCCAGGCCCGCCGGCCTGCCCGGCGGTACCGCGGTCGCGCCGATCGCCACCGAGGTGACGCCGCCGCCCAGCTTCTACGACAACAAGCCCCGGCCCACCCGTGCCTGGGGCGTCGACGGGACGGCCCTGCGAAGCGTGCTGGACCTCGGCGAGGAGCGGGGCCGGCTGGACGAGCTGGTGCCCGGCACGTTCGCCGCCGGTGGCACCGCGGCCGCCGCGCAGCACTGGGAGCTCGGCCAGAGCGTCACCTTCAGGCTCGCCGACGGGCAGGAGGAGCAGCTGCGGCTCGTCGCCGTGTACCAGCGGGACCTGGGCTTCCCCTCGTACGTCCTCCCCGCGGACCTCGCCCTCGCCCACACCCCGGCCCCGTACGCCGACCGGGTGCTGCTCGCCGGTGATCCGGCCCGCTGGAAGCTCGAACCCGGCCAGCGGCTCGTCACGCGGGCCGACTACCTGGCCCACCAGCGGCCGCGCAGCGTTCAGGACGACCTGGCCTCCCGGCTGATCGTCTCCGTGGTGGCCGGGTACGCGCTGCTCGCGGTCGCGAACACCTGCGCCATCGCCCAGCGGGACCGCCGCTCCCAGCGCGCCCATCTGCGGGCCCTCGGCCTGGGCCGGGGGCAGCTGCTGCGCTGCGTGGTGTACGAGGTGCTGGCCTCGGCGCTGGTCGGGACGATGCTGGCGGTGGTGACGGCCGGGATCTGCCTGGTGCCGCTGGCCCGGGCGGTCGGCCAGGGGCTGCCGGCCCTGGACGTGCCGTGGACGACCGGGGTCCTGCTCGGGGTGCTGGTCGCCACGGCCGTCCCGGCGGCACTGGCGGCCCGTCCGTTGCGTGGTATCCGGCGCCAGTTCGCGACGGGGACGGCGTGAGCGGGGTGGCCACCGGTGCCGCCCGGCCGCCGGCCCCGCCCCCAGTCCCGACCTTCGCCCGTGCCCAGCCGAGGAGAGCACCACCGATGATCGAACACCCCTACCTCCCCGGGGGCCCGTCCCACCCGGCGGCCCACACCCCGGTCGCCGCGGCAGCCGTCGACCTGACCAAGGTGCACGGGTCGGGAGACGTCCGGGTGGTGGCGTTGGAGCGGGTCTCGGTGGCTTTCCGGGAGGGGGAGTTCGCGGCGATCATGGGACCGTCCGGATCGGGCAAGTCCACCCTGCTCCAGTGCCTCGCCGGGCTGGAGTCCTGTACCTCGGGCTCGGTCCGGATCGGCGACATGGACCTCACCCGGCTGAGCGACGCCCGGCTGACCAGGCTCCGCCGCGACCACGTGGGCTTCGTCTTCCAGGCCTTCCACCTGATCCCCACCCTGACGGTGTCGGAGAACATCACCCTGCCGCTGACCCTGGCCGGCCGCACCCCCGACCGGCAGTGGCTGAACACCCTGATCGAGGCGGCCGGCCTCGGCGCCCGGCTCGGCCACCGCCCGACCCAGCTCTCCGGCGGCCAGCAACAGCGCGTCGCCTGCGTCCGGGCGCTGGCCGGCCGCCCCCGGATCGTGTTCGCCGACGAACCGACCGGCAACCTGGACTCCCGCTCCGCCGCCGAGATCCTCGCCCTGCTGCGCCGGTGCGTCCGGGAGCTCGGCCAGACCGTCGTGATGGTCACCCACGACCCGGTGGCGGCCTCGTACGCCGACCGCGTCGTGTTCCTCGCCGACGGCCGCGTCGTCGACGAACTCCTCCGCCCGACCCCCGAACAGGTGCTCGGGCGGATGCGCACCTTCGACACCAACCTCGGGATCAGCTACTGGTCCGGACCGGCCTGACCTGCCGCGTGTCGGCCGCCGGATGCGGGAGGATGGGGGGGCATGCCGAACCGTCTCGCGGACGCGACCTCGCCGTACTTGCTCCAGCACGCCGACAACCCCGTGGACTGGTGGCCCTGGGGGCCGGAGGCCTTCGCGGAGGCCGAGCGGCGCGGCGTGCCGGTGCTGCTGAGCGTGGGCTACGCGGCCTGCCACTGGTGCCAGTGAACTCCCCAACCGAGTAGTGGGTCCGGCAGGACGTTGCCAGCACCACCCAGGCTGGGCCAAGGACCCATGGCGAGCAGGAGACAGGGCGGATCAGAGTTTTTGCACCCCGAGGTCGGCGAAGAGCTTCCTGGCGGAAGGGTCGACCGAGTAGAGCACCAGGCCGCGGATGGAACGGGTCATCAGCACGCCGTAGGCCCTGCACAACGCCCGGGCCAGTTCGGTGTCGTCCTCGATACGCGAGGCCTTGCTCTTCACGTGCTCGCGGTGGGCGACCCATGCGCCGTCCTCCCACGTGAGATCAGGGCCCATGATCACGCCGCCCCACTCGTACTCGAGCCCCTGGGCCGTGTGCACGCACCCGATCTGCCCGAAGCCTCCGGGGTCGGTCGCCCAGAACTTCCGCTTGGGTATTCCCTGGGTACTGTGGCTGTCGCCGGCGTTCCAGGGGCGTGCCCAGCCGGGTTCGGGGCTGACGTCGGGGAAAGTGCCGGTGTCGTCGGTCCAGCCCCAGCACATTCCGGCGCTCATCCGGGCGCTCACGCCCACCGGGTCCTTGCTCAGGAGGAAGGACTCCATCTCGGCGGCACTATCGGTGTAGTAGAGCTCGAACGGCTCCGGATCGGTGGCGCCGTCCGGGCGCCATGCGATGGGGTTCCCAGCCATGAGTCGACGGACCCATGTGTCGTAAGTCGAGCTGCCGACAGTTCTGAGTACCCGATCCAGGTTGATCGGCACGATCTCCACACCGAGGCTCCAGAGCTCGCTCTTCAGTCTCTCCGGAGACCACACCTCTTCCGCGAAGAGCCGTTGGTCACCGTCAATGAAGAAGACCGGCACACGGGCTTGGGTGACGACCACCTCCACCGAGCTAGGTCCCGTCGACCGCATGCCGAAGGAGCCGGTCATGGGCCGCTCGCTGAGGCGGTGGGCCTCGTCGCAGACGATCAGGTCCAGTTCGTCGGGCCCGAACTTGTCGGCGACCTGCACCAGCGGTCTGAAGACCTTCTGGTACCCCTTGGCGGCCCGCTTGAATGTGTCACGGGATGCGATGCCGCCGGAAACGAAGGCAGCAGAGCGCCCGGCTTGCAGCGCCTCTCCCAGAGCGGTGAGCGCGACGAGGGACTTGCCGCTGCCCGCACGTCCCTCGATGACGAATGCTTTCTTCACCCCGTGCGATCCGGGGGCTGCGGTGGCATCGGCGATTGCCCGTGCTGCCCGCAGTTGATGCTCGACGAGACTGAACCGGGTGTGCCCGTTGACAATCGCCCCGGTCTCACTGGTCAGCAGGCTGCTCGAGCGTCGACGCCCGAGCAGCTCCTGCGCGGCCTCCGCGCCGGAGTGCGGGCTGAAGTTTGCAGTCAGGAAGTTCTCCAGGTCCCCCGGCTGCCGCGCGGTGAACGTAGGGATCCCGGGACGAGGCGATACCTGGCTGATCCACTGGTGGCCCTCGTCCATGAGGTTGTGCAGATAGGCAGCGCCCACGAGGTTGATGTAGCGGTCGTCGAACATGCTGTGGTGCCTGCGCAGGTTGTCCAGGTTGTTGCCCACTTGGACCGCGGGATGCTTGAGGTGCCTTTCGTACCCAGGGAACGGCGCGTAGACCAGGTCCAGGGCGCAGCGCTGGCAGAGTGTGGTGTTCCCCTCCACCCGGCAGGAGGCGCAGAGCCCGGCTGTCTTTGACACGGTCGGACGCTCGATGCTTCCCCACTGCTTGAGCTCGATGACCGCGTAGCTGAGCCGCCCCGATGGATGCTGTCCTGCGAGGACGACATCGATATGGTTCATCTGGCCGTCGGCAAGGTACTCGATGAACATCCGTACCTGGCCAAGCCCGCGGTTGTCCAGCGTGGCCGCCAGCTCGTAGACGCTTTCACGCCAGGCATCGACCTCGGCGGGGCTCGGTGGCTTGTCCTTCGGGTGTGAGGCGGAGTAGCGCTCGCCGATCTTCAGGACCAGCTCGTGGCGGTCACGCACCACACGTTGCACGGGCCAGAATGCCTCCAGCGGCTTCCAGCCGCCCCCGACCGCCATCCCGTCTACCTCCTGCCGTGCGTGGAAACTCTTGCGAGCCGATCCACCTGGAACCTAGCAGAATCGTTTCTTCATCCCGCCTGGGTGCCAGCGACCGAGCCATGGATACGGACTTGAGGCGCTCAGGGACCAGTGTTCGCTCCTGCAGGGGGTGGAGAGAGGGGTGAGTCGAGAACGGGGAGTGGGCCGGGAAGGCCTACGCGTTCGGAGATGGCCGACGTGCCTCAGCGGGCGTTGTGCTGCAGCCCCGGCCGGCCGGTCGACCAGGGCTGCAGTTCGGCGAAGCACGGCGCACTCTCGTGCGGCAGGGGCCACCGGTGGGGGGGGCGGCGGCGCTCTGCCGTCGACTCTGACTTCCGGTCGAGGAGCCTGTGCCGCACCGCTACTGGTGGAGGTTCCGCCTTCTGCTTGTCCGTGATCACCAACGCTGTGCGGTACATGGACACGCACGGTTCTATCCGACGAGCCGACGGAACTGCGCATTGAGCAAGCGAAACTCCCCGGGCTGCGGCCTGTTGCGTATCACCGTGCCGTCGGGGCCGCGACGAGGACCGAGAGACTTCTTTACCTCCTTGACCAGCAGGACCAAGTCGTCGTCATCGAGGGCGAGGACGAACTCGCGGCGGCTCAAGGCCACGTCGCGGCAGCTCAGCAAGAATTGCTCCTTGTCGGTGAAGGAGCGGCAGACGATGATTCCCACCTTTCCTCGCATCGGGGTAAACCGTTCGCACAGCTGATCCAGCTCTGGGTTCCCCAGGTCGGATTTATGGTTCCTGCATTCGATGAACACGTGCGAGCACTGGTGGCCCTGCCGAGTGAGCCGGTCGAAGAATCCGCGCTTGTCTCGATTCGTGTAGGTGATGTCAACCTGTTCACTCCCCTCCTCGAGGGAGTGCTCTATCACGGGCTGGGTCAGCGCCGGATAGAACAGCGCAGTGAAGAGTGATTCGATGGCCGTGTGGTAGCGCGAGGCACTCTCCGGGCCGGGGGGTACTTCAAGTACTGCCGCAAGGAGGGAGTCGAAATCCACGGGATCAGTGCCGGTGGTCGCGCTCAGCTGCGCATGGGTGAGCGGTTTGATGGGCATCGCCTGCTTTTTATCTTTGTAGGCTCGGAAGACGTCGACCCTGTCTTCCGACAGTTCCACCATTCGCGTCTTGTCGCCACCGTACTCTGCTTCGATGTCGGCTTGCTCAAGCAGACGCCCCGCTTCCTTGGCGGCCTGGACCAGCTTTCCAGTGGGTCTGTTGCTTTCGGTCGCGAAGAGCGCCGGCGCCAGGTGGTTACGGAAATACTCCTGCTTCGTCAGCAGGAGGTCGTGTCGCACGATCACCTTCGGGACGAGCAGGAGGGGCTTTCCGGCCGCTATGGGGAGGCGCGTCGGGGAGAAGTCCCACTCCCGTCGCTTCGAGTCCCATGCGGGGCCACACGGGATGTCGTCCACAAGTGGTATCCCGTGCATCGAGGCCATTGCCTGCGTGTAGGAGGTCAGCATCCCGCGAATCACGCAGGTCGTAATATCCGAGACTATGTCCTTCCCGATCTTGTTGATGAAGAGTGCAGTGTCCTCGAGGTCTGCGAGAAGTCCGCTTCTAGCAGCGCGACTGACGGACAGGTTGTCGCATATGCGTGCCACGAGGTATGGGCCGAGTGCGCGGCCTCTGGACTTCCTTTTCGAAAGTCCGAAATGGGTCTCATTGGGCTCTTGGATGCTAGTGAGGAGGTCGCTGACCCTGCCGTCGTCGCCGAGGGCGAGGGACTGGACGATACTGTCGAAGAATGTGCCGAGCATCTCCATGCACTGGCGAGCCCAGTCGTCGGGAAGCTTCTTCAGTGTGCTCGGATCTATATAGACGGGAGTGTCGTTCTCCGTATCGACGTCGACGAAGTCGAGGGTCGGTTGTGTCCGCTCCAGGCTGTAATATTCGGAAACACGCATGAGCCCCCCCTGGGAATGCGGCTGATCAGTGGCCGACGGTACTTACCCGGCTTCCGGTGGGCCCACTCGCGCCGCTGTTCCTACTCGCCAGTATGGGGTCGATATCGGCCATGCCGGGGCGGGCCATGCTGTGGCGCGGAGGTGCAGGTCCTGCCGTTCGGGGTGTGGGGGCCGGCTCCTTGATGTGTTGGCGAGGCTGTTCGTGCGGCGGGTCGGGTGGCTGGGATACTGCGGGCATGGTGAACCGCCTGGCTGATGCCACCTCGCCCTATCTCCAGCAACACGCCGACAACCCCGTGGACTGGTGGCCCTGGGGGCCGGAGGCCTTCGCGGAGGCCGAGCGGCGCGGCGTGCCGGTGCTGCTGAGCGTGGGGTACGCGGCGTGCCACTGGTGCCATGTCATGGCGCACGAGAGCTTCGAGGACGCCGGGCTCGCCGAGTACCTCAACGGGCGGTTCGTCGCGGTCAAGGTGGACCGGGAGGAGCGGCCGGACGTCGACGCCGTGTACATGGAGGCGGTCCAGGCCGCGACCGGGCAGGGCGGGTGGCCGATGACGGTGTTCCTCACCCCAGAGAAGCAGCCGTTCTACTTCGGCACCTACTTCCCGCCGCAGCCCCGGCACGGGATGCCCTCCTTCCGGCAGGTGCTGGAGGGGGTGGACGCCGCCTGGCGGGACCGGCGGGAGGAGGTCGGCGAGGTCGCCGGGCGGATCCGGGCCGACCTGGCCGAGCGGGCCGCCGTCTACTCGGCCGGCGCCCACAATCCGCCCGGGGAGGCGGACCTGCACCAGGCGCTGGTGACCCTCAGCCGGGACTTCGACCAGCACCGCGGCGGTTTCGGCGGCGCGCCCAAGTTCCCGCCGTCCATGGTGCTGGAGTTCCTGCTGCGCCACCACGCCCGGACCGGCTCGGAGGCGGCGCTGGAGATGGCCGTCCGCACCGGCGAGGCGATGGCCCGCGGCGGCCTCCACGACCAGCTCGGCGGCGGTTTCGCCCGGTACGCGGTGGACGCCGGCTGGGTGGTGCCGCACTTCGAGAAGATGCTGTACGACAACGCGCTGCTGCTGCGCGCCTACCTGCACCTGTGGCGGGCCACCGGATCGGACCTCGCCCGCCGGGTCGCGCTGTCCACGGCGGACTTCCTGCTGCGTGAACTCCGTACGCCCGAGGGTGCGTTCGCTTCCGCGCTGGACGCCGACAGCCTGGACGAGGAGACCGGCGAGTCCGCCGAGGGCGCCTACTACGTGTGGGAGCCCGGCCAGTTGGTCGACCTGCTCGGCCCGGCCGACGCGGCCACCGCCGCCCGGCTGTTCACCGTCACCGCCGAAGGCACCTTCGAACACGGCACCTCGGTGCTCCAACTCCTGGCGGACCCCGAGGACTTCGCCGAGTACGAGACGATCCGGGCCAAGCTGGCCGAGGCCCGGTCGTCCCGGCCCGCCCCGGCCCGGGACGACAAGGTGGTCGCCGCCTGGAACGGCCTGGCCGTCGCCGCGCTCGCCGAGACCGGCGCCCTGCTGGACCGCCCCGACCTGGTCGAGGCCGCCGAACGCGCCGCCGACCTGCTGCTCGCCGTCCACCTCACCCCGGACGGCCGGCTGCTGCGCACCTCCCGGGACGGCCGGGCCGGTGCCAACGCCGGCGTGCTGGAGGACTACGCGGACACCGCCGAGGGCTTCCTCGCGCTGTACGCCGTCACCGGCGAGGCCTCCTGGCTCCAGCTCGCGGGCGGCCTGCTCGACACCGTGCTCAAGCACTTCACCGACGAGGCCTCCGGCGCGCTCTACGACACCGCCGACGATGCCGAGGAACTGATCCGCCGCCCGCAGGACCCGACCGACAACGCCACCCCGTCCGGCTGGACGGCCGCCGCCGGTGCCCTGCTCACCTACGCCGCGTACACCGGCTCCGACCGGCACCGTACGGCCGCCGAGCGGGCCCTCGGCGTGGTCGGCGCGCTCGCCGGCCGGGCACCGCGGTTCATCGGCTGGGGCCTCGCCGTCGCCGAGGGGCTGCTCGACGGGCCGCGCGAGGTCGCCGTGGTCGGCCCCGACGGAGACCCGGCCACCGCGGCGCTGCGACGGGCCGCGCTGCTCGCGACGGCACCGGGCGCGGTGGTCGCGGTCGGTGCGCCGGGGGAGGCCGGGGAGACCGGGGAGGCCGAGGTGCCGCTGCTGGCCGACCGGCCGCTGGTCGGCGGGGCGCCCGCGGCCTACGTCTGCCGGCACTTCGCCTGCGACGCCCCGACCACCGACCCGGCGGCGCTGGCCGAGAAGTTGGGCGTGGCGGTCGAGTAGCGGGCGCACG
The DNA here is from genome assembly GCF_053594915.1 of Kitasatospora sp. NPDC002543. Lineage (NCBI taxonomy): Bacteria > Bacillati > Actinomycetota > Actinomycetes > Kitasatosporales > Streptomycetaceae > Kitasatospora > Kitasatospora sp. NPDC002543. The sequence continues at coordinate 32,527 of NZ_JBSFWR010000064.1, forward strand.
GCGGCGGCCGGAAAGCAGTTGGCGAGCGCCTCCGGTCCGGTCCACCATGGGCCATGGCCTGGACGTTCAGCACCTCCCTCGACGAGTTCCGCGACCGGGCGGGCGCCTTCCTGGCCGCCCGCCCCGCCGAGAACACCGTCCTGCTCACCATCGCGCACCGGCTGGCCGAGTCCGGCCCGACGGTGTTCGGCGAGCCACCGGTCTTCGGCTGGTGGCAGGCCGAGGAGGGCGGCCCGGTCGCGGGAGCCTTCCTCCAGACGCCGCCGTTCGACCCCCGGCTCTCCTTCATGCCGCCGGCCGCGGCCGCCGAACTGGCGACCGCCCTGGCCGCCGCCGGAACCGGGTTCACCACGGTGACCGGCGTCGGCGGGGGCGCCGACGCGGTCCGCGCCTTCGCCGCGGCCTGGACGGACGCCACCGGCACCGAACAGTCCGTCCGCTTTGACGAACGGCTCTACCGGCTCGGCACCCTGGCCGGCCCGCCGCGCCCGCCCGCGGGCCGCCACCGGCTCGCCGAACCGGCCGACCGCGATCTCGCGATCCGCTGGTACGAGGAGTTCCTGGTCGAGGCCGGGGTCGAACTCCCCGACGTCCCAAGGGCGGTGGACGAGCGCACGGCGGCCGGCTGCCTTCACCTGTGGGAGGACGGCGGCCGCCCGGTCGCCCTGGCCGGCAGCAGCCCGATCCTCGCCGGCATGTCCCGCATAGGCCCGGTCTACACCCCCGCCGAGAGCCGTGGCCACGGCTACGGCACCGCCGTCACCGCCGCCACCTCGGCCCATCTCCTGGCCCGCGGCGCCACCGAGGTCCTGCTCTACACCGACCTCGCCAACCCGACCAGCAACTCCATCTACCAGCAGATCGGCTACCGGCCGGTGGAGGACTCCCTGATCGTGGACTTCCACCGGCGGTAGCGGCGCCGCGGCATCCCGGTCGCTGCGCGGCCGCTACGCGTCCTCGGCCGGGTGCGCGCCCACCGGTTTCGTCCCGAAGGGGTGGCCGGCGCCCGGGGCGACCTCGCGGGCAGCCGACCGGCCATGGGCCCGCTGCCGAGGTCGACGGCCCGTACGGACCGCACCGACCGGGCGCCGCCTCACTCCCAGTCCCACCGGATCCCCAGCAGGCAGGGCCGGAGGGCCGTCGCCACCAGGTGGACGCAGTGGTGGCCGTCGAGGGTGAGTTCCTCGGTCTCGTAGGGGACGGCGCCGGGGGAGTGGAGGGCGAAGCGCTGGCAGCGGACGGGGAGGGCGGCGGGGTGGAAGGTGATCTGGAGGACGTACTGGCCGGCGCCCGAGTTGAAGCCGCGGACGTATTCGCAGCTGGGGTCGGGGGAGGGGGCGTCGTCGAAGCCGTAGCCGAGCAGGTGGGTGTCGCCGGCGCGCAGGCGGCGGTCGAGGAGGAGCTCGGCAGCGAGCAGGTGGTGGGTCCGGTCGCGGCGGATGCGGCCGGGGCGGCAGTTCTCCTCGGCGCGGACGCCGACGCGGGTGATGTCGCTGCCGGGGTCGCCCTGGTAGAGGGCGAGGTAGCGGTCGATGCCGTCGCGGTGGGCGCGCAGGGCGTGTTGGGAGTCGCGGCGGGTGAGCTGGCGGTCCGGGCCGATCCGGATGCGTTCGATGTGGGTGATGGTGTGGAGCCCGGTGTCGCGGGGGCCGGCGAGGGTGGCGAGCAGGTCGTCGACGGCTACGGCGGGGGAGATCAGGTCGCGGTAGGGGCGGACGGGCGGGCCGGTCGGGGTGGGGTCGGTGCGGCGGGGGCCGAGCAGCCGGGTGAGGGAGTGTTCGGGCAGGTCGAGGACGTCTTCCAGGGCGGCGACGGCGCGCAGTGACTCGGCGCGTTCGGGGCGGCGGCGGCCCTGCTGCCAGTAGCTGAGGCTGGTGAGGCCGACGTTGACGCCGCGCAGGGCGAGGTGGCGGCGGACGCGGTGCAGGGCGAGGCCGCGGACGGAGATGGCGGTGCGCAGGGCGAGGTGGAAGGGGCCGGTGCGCAGGGCGGCGGCGAGGTCGGCTGGGTCGCTCCGGTGGATGGCGGCCTCCTGGGGACGGGCGGACCGGCCGGAGGGCGGCTCGGGCGGACCGGCGTTTGACCGTGAATATTCACATCGGTGCGGCGGTTTGTCACCGGTCCGTGCCTGTTGCGCGGGGGTTTCCGGGGTGTCGTTCACATCCGCGCGGGTCCGTTCACACCCGGAACCGGGGCCGTTGACCTGTCCCTGACGAGGCGCGATGCTCGGGGCCGCGATCCGGACCGCGCCCCCACACAGCACCTCGCTCCACTCGCGCAAGGAGGCACCTCCCCATGCCAGTTCCACGGATACGGCTGCGCCGCGCGGTCTCGCTGCTCGCCCTCGGCGTGCTGGGCCCGGCGTTCACCGCCGCGGTGGCGGCGCCCGCGATCGCCGCCCCGGCCGGGCACCCGTCCCAGGACCGGGACCAGTACCAGACTCAGGCACAGGCACAGGCACAGGCACAGGCACAGGCACAGGCACAGGCGCAGACTCAGGCACAGGCACAGGCACAGGCCCAGGACCGGGCCGCGCACCAGGTCCGCCAGGCCGCCGCGCCCGGCAGCACGGCGGACCTCGCCGGCACGTACAAGAAGCTCAACATCACCATGCAGCAGCAACAGCAGACCAACTGGTGCTGGGCCGCGAGCGGGAACACCATCGCCACCTGGTTCGGCTACAACTACAGCCAGAACCAGTTCTGCAACGCCGCGTTCGGCCGCTCCGCCAACTCCAGCTGCCCCAACAGCCAGGCCACGCTGGGCGATGTGCAGAACGGGCTGAGCTGGGCCGGCATCAACCCGGGCTCGTACGTCAACGGGTACCTGAACTACGGCACCGTGCAGTCCGAGGTGAACGCCGACCGCCCGATCGAGACGCGCATCCAGTGGAGTTCGGGCGGCGGCCACATGCACGTCCTGTACGGCTACGACACCGGGAACAACTGGGTCTACTGGGGCGACCCGTGGCCCTCCAACTACCGCTACAACTGGGCGGACTACGGGTACTACGTGAACAACGGCACGTTCTCGTGGACCCACTCCCTGTACCGGATCGGCGCGTGAGGACGGCCATGACCGAGATCAAGAGCCTCCGTCGGGCCGCCGCCGCCAACGCCGCCGCCCTGTTCGCCGCCGGCCTCGTGCTGGCGCTCGCCCCGGCCGCGCACGCGGCCGAGCCGGCGGCGTCCGCCCCGGCCCCGGTGCCCGCCGCCGAGCTGGCGCAGGCCCGCAGCGCGGTGCAGGACCCGGCCGTCCTCGACAAGGTCGGCCACTTCTTCGCCCGCAAGGGCGTCCCGCCGACCGAGCAGCTGACCATCGGCGCCGCCGACGAGGACCGGGCGGCGAGCGCGGCCGCGCCGCGGCTGGCCGGTGACACCGTGCCGGTCTACCTGCTGGACCCCGGCTTCGTGGCCGGCACTCCGGGCGCGCCGGTGGCGAAGGCCGAGTTCACCGCCAGCAAGGTGGTCGCGGCGGACGGGCAGAGCGCCTCGGTCTGGACCGTCCGGCAGGACGGGGCCTGGAAGGTGGTCAACATCGCCTCGGGCGGTGACGAGAGCGACTACGCGGCGAAGGCGGCGGACGGCGGTGGCGGCACCGCCTTCCGCGAGCCGCAGGTCAACGCCTGGTACGTGCTGCGCGACGGCCGGGTGCTGCCGCTGGACGACGAGGCCCGGCGATCGGTGGGCGCGGGCGGGGTCACGCTGGCCGCGTACCAGCAGCTGGTGCACCAGAGGTACGGGGACAAGCTGCCCGGCTCGGCGTACGACCGGGCGGGCAAGGGCGGCGGCTACGAGGCGGACGGCGCCGCGGCGGCGTCGCAGACCGTAGCCGGGCCGCAGTCCGTGTCCGTGGCGGAAGCCTCGGGCGGGGGTTCGGTGCTGCCGGCCGTGACGGCCGCGGCCGCCCTCGGGGCCACCGCGCTGGTGGGCGCGGGCGCCGTGCTGCGGCGGAGGGCGGGCATCCGCCGCGGCTGACGCCGGACGGCGGACAGCGAGCGGGCGCCGCGCAGGGCGCCGCAGGGCGTCGGAGGGGCGTCGGAGGGCGCCGGAGGGGCGTCGGAGGGGCCGTCGACCGGAGGGTCGGTGGCCCCTCCGGCGTTCTCGGTGCCGCCGTGGGGGCCGTCCGCACCGCGCAAGTCCGGCTACGCTCCGTGATGTGTCCAGGAAGTGCCGCTTCCGCACAAGGAATTGACGCAACGTTGATCTGTCGTTCGCCGCCCCGGGGCAGTCGGCCATGACTGTCGGTAGATACCATGTGGCAATCGGTCAGTGCTGGCCGACGCGTGCCGAGAGCGGAGAAGAGGTGGGGCGGCGGGAGCCGACCACGAGCCCGGCACCGGGAAAGGGGACCGAGGTGGCCGACGCGGACGACAAGCAGACGAGCGCCCAGCTGTGGGGTTCGGCGATGGTGGTGGGCTCTGCGCTGGCCGTGGTCGCGGCCTATCTGATCAACGGCGCCCTGCTGGTGCTGGCGGTCGCCGGGGTGGAGACCCTGCTGCTCATGGTCTACGTCGCCCGCCGCTGGCGCGCGCTGCACGGCGGGTCGGCCCCGGTGCGGCACCGTCCGCGCCGCGGCGGCCCGGACGCCGCGCACTGCGAGCGCTGCCGCCGGGCCCGCGAGGCGCTGGACGCCCGGCAGGCGCGGGCCCGCTCGGCCGGCTCGCCCCGCGAGTCCTATGCGTCCTATGAGTCCCCCGGTTCCTACGGGTCCCCGGGTTCCTACGGTTCCCCGGGTTCCCACGGGTCCCCCGAGTCCCACGGTTTCCACGAGTCCGAGGGATCCCACGGGCCGTACGGGCCGTACGGGCCGCACGGCTCCCATGACCCGCACCGCCAGTCGCACGGCGAGCAGCACCACGCCCACGGCGAGCAGCACGGCGAGCTCCACCACGCCCACGGGCCGCTGCTGGACCAGGGTTCGCCGTCGGAGTCCGGCGCCGCCGACCACGGGTCCTACCCGCGCCGCCCGCAGATCCGGGCCCCGTACGAGCGGCCCTGGACGGCCGAACGGGCGGCCGCCCGGTCCGTGGACCGTGCGACCGCCCGCCGGGGTGCGCCGGGATCAGCCGGCCGTGCTGTACGCCACCAGTGAGACGCCGACGTACTGGACGATGAACGCGCCCAGCGTGAAGGCGTGGAACACCTCGTGGAACCCGAACCAGCGGGGTGAGGGGTCGGGGCGCTTGAGCCCGTACACCACGCCGCCGATGCTGTAGAGCACTCCGCCGACGATCATCAGCACCAGGACGGCGACCCCGCCGGTGCGCAGGAAGTCCGGCAGGAAGAAGGCGGCGGCCCAGCCCAGCGCGAGGTACACCGGTGTGTACAGCCAGCGCGGTGCGCCGACCCAGAACACCCGGAACGCGATCCCGGCCAGCGCGCCGCCCCAGACCGCCCAGAGCAGCACCTGCTGGGCGGCGCCCTTGAGCAGCAGCATCGTGAACGGCGTGTAGGTGCCCGCGATGATCAGGAAGATGTTCGCGTGGTCCAGCCGGCGCAGCACGGCGTCCCCGCGCGGGCCCCAGTCGAAGCGGTGGTACACCGCGCTGACCCCGAACAGCAGCCAGGCGCTGACCGAGTAGATCGCGCAGGCGATCTTGGCGGGGGTGGAGTCGGCCAGGCAGATCAGCACGATCCCGGCGGCCACCGTGGCGGGGAACATCCCGGCGTGCAGCCAGCCGCGCCACTTCGGCTTGCTCTCCGTGAGTGCACTCTCCGCGAGCGCAGCAGCAGTCATGCGCAGCATGCTACCCGCTACCTACGGCTCCGTAGGTTACTCATGCGTAGGAAGTGGCGATCGTCACTGTTAGACGTTTTGGAGTAATTGGAGTGTGGCCCCGCACACTCCGTCGGCTGCGCGGACGGCGTGTTACTGGTGGGTAATCGTACTGGCTGGAGTAAAAGGTCCGTCAATTTCGACGCTTAGCCGCGTTCTGGCCTTGAGCCCGGAGCTACGCTGCAAGCACCCTCAGACCCCCGCGACGCCATCTCCTCGCCGAGATGGCGTGAAACGGAGCGATCGTGTCGTACGAGATCTCTGCTCTCAGCGCATCCGCGCCCACCCACCACAAGCAGCTGCTCGCTTGGGTGAGCGAGATCGCCGAGCTCACCCAGCCGGACCGCATCGAGTGGTGCGACGGTTCCGACGAGGAGTACCAGCGCCTCGCGGACCTGCTGGTGGCTCAGGGCACCTTCAAGAAGCTCAACGAGGAGAAGCGCCCCAACTCCTACTACGCCGCCTCCGACCCCTCGGACGTGGCGCGCGTGGAGGACCGCACCTTCATCTGCTCCGAGCAGGAGAAGGACGCCGGACCGACCAACCACTGGAAGGCCCCCGCCGAGATGCGGGAGATCTTCCAGGGCGAGCAGGGACTCTTCCGCGGCGCGATGAAGGGCCGCACGATGTACGTCGTGCCCTTCTCGATGGGCCCGGTCGGCTCCCCGCTGGCCGCGTACGGCGTCGAGATCACCGACTCCGCCTACGTCGCCGTCTCCATGCGCGTGATGACCCGCATGGGCCAGGCCGTGCTGGACCAGCTCGGCGAGGACGGCGACTTCGTCAAGGCCGTGCACACCGTCGGCGCCCCGCTGGCCGAGGGCCAGGCGGACGTGCCGTGGCCGTGCAACAGCACCAAGTACATCTCGCACTTCCCGGAGACCAAGGAGATCTGGTCCTACGGCTCGGGCTACGGCGGCAACGCCCTGCTCGGCAAGAAGTGCTACGCGCTGCGCATCGCCTCGACCATGGCCCGTGACGAGGGCTGGTTGGCCGAGCACATGCTCATCCTGAAGCTCACCCCGCCGAACGGCGAGGCCAAGTACGTCGCCGCCGCCTTCCCGTCCGCCTGCGGCAAGACCAACCTGGCCATGCTCCAGCCGACCGTCCCGGGCTGGAAGGTCGAGACGATCGGCGACGACATCGCCTGGATGCGCTTCAACAAGGAGGACGGCCGCCTCTACGCGATCAACCCCGAGGCCGGCTTCTTCGGCGTCGCGCCCGGCACCGGCGTGGACACCAACGCCAACGCCATCGACACCCTCTGGGGCAACACCGTCTTCACCAACGTCGCCCTCACCGACGACGGCGACGTGTGGTGGGAGGGCCTCACCGAGGAGCCCCCGGCGCACCTGACCGACTGGCGCGGCAACGACTGGACCCCCGAGTCCGGCACCCCGGCCGCCCACCCGAACGCCCGCTTCGCCGTCCCGGCCGCGCAGTGCCCGACCATCGCCCCGGAGTGGGAGGACCAGGCGGGCGTGCCGATCTCGGCGATCCTGTTCGGCGGCCGCCGCGCCACCGCCGTCCCGCTGGTGACCGAGTCCTTCGACTGGCAGCACGGCGTCTTCCTGGGCGCCAACATCGCCTCCGAGAAGACCGCCGCCGCCGAGGGCACCGTCGGCGAGCTGCGTCGCGACCCGTTCGCGATGCTGCCGTTCTGCGGCTACAACATGGGTGACTACTTCGCCCACTGGCTGAAGGTCGGCGCCCAGGCGGACGCCGCCAAGCTGCCGAAGATCTACTACGTCAACTGGTTCCGCAAGGACGCCGAGGGCAAGTTCGTCTGGCCCGGCTACGGCGAGAACAGCCGCGTGCTCAAGTGGATCGTCGAGCGCCTGGAGGGGACCGGCGAGGGCGTCGAGACCCCGATCGGCGTGCTGCCGACCGTCGAGGGCTTCGACCTCGGCGACCTGGACCTCTCCAAGGAGGACCTCGACCTGCTCTTCACCGTGGACGCCGACATCTGGCGCCAGGAGGCCGCGCTCGTGCCGGCCCACCTGGAGACCTTCGGCGACCACACCCCCAAGGAGCTGTGGGACGAGTACCGGAACCTCGTCGCGCGTCTCGGCTGAGCCTGAGCCTCAGCCGGGAGAGAGGCGGGCGCGCGGCACGAACCGCGCGCCCCGCCGAGCGGCAGGACGGCCGGAGTTCCGCCGGGCGATTTTCCCCCGACCAAGGAGATCGCCCGGGCCGGAGCTCCGGCCGTAGTGTTTTTCCCGCCCGTCGGGATTCCCCGCCCGACCGGGGCAGGAAAGCCCCGCCCGACCGGGACAGGAAGGCCCCGCCCGACCGGGACAGGAGGGCGGGCGGGCCGACGGGCCGACGGGCTACGGCTGGACGTAACCGCCCAGGAAGTCGCCGATCCGGGTCACCGCGTCGGTGATCTCCTCCGCCCGGGGCAGCGTGACCAGCCGGAAGTGGTCCGGCTCGGGCCAGTTGAAGCCGGTGCCCTGGACCAGCAGGATGCGCTGGGACCGCAGCAGGTCCAGCACCATCCGGGCGTCGTCCTTGATCTTGTGGACCTTGGGGTCCAGCCGGGGGAAGGCGTACAGCGCGCCCTTCGGCTTGACGCAGCTGACCCCCGGGATCTGGTTGAGCAGCTCGTACGCGGCGTCGCGCGAGGCGTGCAGCCGGCCGCCGGGCAGCACCAGGTCGCGGATCGACTGCCGTCCGCCGAGTGCGGCGGCCACCGCGTGCTGCGCGGGCATGTTGGCGCACAGCCGCATCGAGGCGAGCACGGTCAGGCCCTCGATGTAGCTGCGGGCCCGGTTCCGGTCGCCGGACAGCACCATCCAGCCGGAGCGGAAGCCCGCGACCCGGTACGCCTTGGACAGCCCGTTGAAGGTGACGCAGAAGAGGTCCGGGGCCAGGGTGGCCAGCGGGACGTGCTCGGCGTCGTCGTAGAGGATCTTGTCGTAGATCTCGTCGGCGTAGACCACCAGGTCGTGCCGACGGGCGATCTCCGTGATGCCCTCCAGCACCTCGCGCGGGTAGACCGCGCCGGTCGGGTTGTTCGGGTTGATCACCACGATGGCCCTGGTCCGGTCGGTGACCCTGGCCTCGATGTCGGCGAGGTCCGGGTACCACTCGGACTGCTCGTCGCAGCGGTAGTGCACCGCGGTGCCGCCGGCCAGCGAGACCGAGGCGGTCCACAGCGGGTAGTCCGGGGCCGGGACGAGCACCTCGTCGCCGTCGTCCAGTAGCGCGGTCATGGCCAGCTGGATCAGTTCGGAGACGCCGTTGCCGAGGAAGACGTCGTCGACCGAGAGGCCGTGCAGCCCGCGGTCCTCGTAGTGCATGACCACCGCGCGGCGGGCGGAGAGCAGGCCCTTGGAGTCGCCGTAGCCGTGCGCGTTGGACAGGTTGCGCAGGATGTCCTGGAGGATCTCCGGGGGCGCCTCGAAACCGAAGGTGGCCGGGTTGCCGGTGTTGAGCTTGAGGATGCGGTGGCCCTGTTCCTCCAGCCGCATCGCCTCGTCGAGCACCGGACCGCGGATGTCGTAGCAGACATTGGCGAGCTTGCTGGACTGGATGACCTGCATGTCCGCCTACTTTAGGGGTACGGAGGGGCCGTGCGGCGGGCCTTCGCGGGGGTGGTTCCGAGGCCCTCCAGGGCCCCCTTCGATCGGCAGGCGCGGGTGGCGGGCGGCCTTCCGAAGCAGCGTTCGGATGTCCGGAATGCCCCTGTATGCGAGGAGCGTCGCCGTGCCGTCGTACGGAACGAGACGGACGGCACACCGCCGGCGCGGGAGGATGAGCCGGTTGCGTCGGTCGAGGAGGGGGTGCGCCGGTGGTCCCGGTCGTGGTCGCGGCGGTGCTGGTCGGTCTTCTGGCGGCCCCGCTGCTGCGCGCTCTGATCGCCCGGTTCGCGGTGCCGGAGGGAGAGCCCTGGTGCGACGACTGCCCGTCCTGCGGGCGCCGGGTGCGCCTGCTGCCGCCGACCGGGCGCTGCCCGGGCTGCCGGGAGCGGCTGGGTGCCGGCCCCTGGACGGTGGAGGCGGTCGCGGCGGCGGTCGCCGTCGCGGTGGCGTACGCGGCGGACCGGTTGCTGGTGGTGACCCTGGCGCTGGCCTGGGCGGCGGCGCTCGGCGTGGTGCTCGGCTTCGTCGACGCGCGGGTGCGCCGGCTGCCGTACCGGCTGACCGTGCCGCTGCTCGGCGGGGTGGCCGCGCTGCTGCTGTCGGCGGTGGCGGCCGCGGGGCCGGGGGCCGCGCTGCGCTGCCTGCTGGTCGCGCTCACGGTCGGGGGCGTGCTCGAACTGGCCGTCTGGCTGGGGGCCCTGGGCCCCGGGGACTCCCCGCTCGGGCTCGCACTGGGCGGGCTGCTCGGCTGGTTCGGCTGGTCGGTGGCGCTCGGCGGGCTCTTCGCCGCGACGGTGCTCGCCGGGCTCTGGGGCACCGTGCGGGCGGCCGCGGCGCTGGCCCGCCGCCGCCCGGTGCGCGGACTGGACCTCCCGGTCGGCCCGTTCCTGCTGCTCGGTGCGCTCACCGCGGTCCTGGCGCGGTGAGCGCACCGGCCGGGGCCGCTCACGGGCCCGTCCCTATAAAGAGCCGCTCACGGGCCCGTCCCCTGTAAAGAGGGGACAGGGAAGACGGAAGGGCCCGCCGCACCGGTCGGTGCGACGGGCCCCGCCGCCGACGCGCAGGCCCCACCCTCAAGGAGCGGCGCGCCGGGGGAGTTGGGCTCTGGTGGCCGTGGCAGCCGGCGCGGGTCTCGTGGCGCGTGCCCGGTGCCGTGGCCGAGTGCCGTTACGGCATCTTGTGGACGAACGGGCCGACCGCGTTGGAGAAGGCGTTGCCGTTGTTGGCGTCCCAGTTGGTCGACCAGGTCATGGCACCGCGGATGGTCGGCCACTTGGCGGGCGGCACGAAGCTGCCGCAGTTGTTGCCCGTGGCCAGGCAGTCCAGCGCGTTGTTCACCACGGTCGGCGAGACGTAGCCGCCGCCCGCCGCCCGGGTGGAGGCCGGGACGCCGATGCCCACCTGGTCCGGCCGCAGGCCGCCCTGGATCTGGGTGCAGACCTGCGAGGTGATGAAGTCGATGGTGCCCTGGGTGTAGACCTTGCCGTCGCAGCCGTTCATGCCGCCCGAGTTGTAGAACTGGGTGTTGACGACGGTGAGGATGTCCTTGGTCTTCAGCGCCAGCTGGAAGTAGGCGCCGGAGGTGTTGTACATCCCGATGGTCTCGGGGGCCATGGTCAGGACGAAGCCGGGGCCGACCTTGGCCTGCAGGGCGTGCAGCGCGTCGCCGAGCGGGCCGGCCTGGACGCCGTTCTCCAGGTCGACGTCGATGCCGTCGAAGCCGTAGTCCTTGATGATCGCGTAGGCGCTGTTGACGAAGTTGGCGCCGGCGGTGGCGTCCCCGACGGTGATCGCGCCGTTCTGGCCGCCGATGGAGAGGATGACCTTCTTGCCGGCCGCCTGCTTGGCCTTGACGTCGGCGCGGAACTGGGCGTCGGTGTAGCCGCCGAGCGCCTTGGACAGGCCCGGGTCCAGGGTGAAGCTGATCGCGCCGGTCTTGGTGGGCACGGCGTCGGCGAAGGACACCGCGATGATGTCGTACGCGCTCTGGACGTCGCTCAGCCGCTGCACGGTCGAGTTGTTGTCGAAGTTCTGCCAGTACCCGGTGACGGCGTGGGCGGGCAGGCCGGTGACCGGCGGGGTGGTGCTGGTGGGCGTCGCGGTGGGGGTCGGCGTCGCGGTCTGGGTGGCGGTCGCGGTCGCGGTGGGGGTGGGGGTCGCCGTCGCGGTGGGCGTCGCGGTCGCCGTGGGGGAGGCGGTGGCGGTCGGCGTGGGGGTGGGGGTCGCGGTCGGCGACGGGGTGCCGGTGCCGCCGGGGCCGATCAGCGCGACGTCGTCGGCCAGGTAGGCGCTCTGGCCGTACCAGCCGTGCAGGTAGACGGTGACGCTGGTGGCGTTCGCCCCGGTGGTGAAGGTGGTGGACAGCTGGTTCCAGCTGTTCTGGTTCGACCAGGCGGACGGGTCGGTGCCACCGGTGCCGCGCGCCCCGAGGTAGACGTACGGGCCCTGGACCCAGGCGCTCAGCGTGTAGCTGGTGTTGGGCAGCACGCTGATGGTCTGGCTGCACTCGGCGGTGTCCCCGGCGCCCGGGGTGGCCTGGAGCGCGCCGGTGCCGGAGTGGACCGGGGAGGACACCGTGGTCGCGGCGCCGGCGCAGGTCCAGCCGCCGAGCCCGCCGTCGAAGCCGCCGTTGGAGACCAGGTTGCCGACCGCGGCGCTGGCGCCGCCGGCGAACAGGGCGAGGCCGCCGCCGGCCAGGGCGAGGGCGGTGGCGCCGGCCGCGACGGCCGGGAGAGGGCTGCGCCGGCGCTTGTGCGAGGGCTGGTTCAGCGTACGGGCCATGGGGTGACGCTCCTGGGGGAGGAGCGGCCGCCGCGGTGGGGGGCGCGGCGGCCGCGTGTGGGGGAGGGGAGGTCCGAAGTGAGCCTGCGGGGCGGAGCAGGAGGATCGTTCCGTCCCGGATCAAAAGCTGGACTAGACCATTGCTGGTCGTCAAGCACCGGACGAACGGCTTACGGTTCCGTTAAGGATTCGGAGACCGTTCCGTGTCCGCGTCCCGCGCGCCCCGCGGCGGCCCCGCCGCCCCCTCGGACACCCCCCGACACGCCTGTCGCAACAGACTTCGTACAGGACTGTGACAAGACCGCTACCTGCGGCTTTACCGCGCATCTGTGCGCCGGAGTAGGCTGCGCCGGGGGCGGTGACGCACCAGTTGCAACGAGTACGGAGGGGCCGGGAAACATGGGTCTGCGCGATGTCGTCGAGAGGACGCCGGGACTGCGCACCCTGCTCGGCGGGATGTACGGGCTCTACGGCCGACGGGTCGAGGTCCACCTCGAGAGCACCCCGCGCCACATCGGCGTGATCCTGGACGGCAACCGCCGCTGGGCCAAGGCGGCGGGCGGCTCCACCGCGTACGGCCACCAGCGCGGCGCCGACAAGATCAGCGAGTTCCTCGGCTGGTGCGACGAGACCCACGTCAAGGTCGTCACCCTCTGGATGCTCTCCACCGACAACCTGGACCGCCCGGCCGACGAGCTCGTCCCGCTGCTCGGCATCATCGAGGACGCCGTCACCGGCCTGGCCGCCGCCCGCCGCTGGCGGGTCAACCCGGTCGGCGCGCTGGACCTGCTGCCGCAGCACACCGCCGACGTGCTCAAGCGGGCCGCCGACCGGACCGCCGACATCGACGGGATAACGGTCAACGTCGCGGTCGGCTACGGCGGCCGGCACGAGATCGCCGACGCCGTCCGCTCGCTGCTCCAGGAGCAGGCCGGACGCGGCACCTCGATCGAGGAACTGGCCGAGGTCCTGACCGTCGAGCACATCGCCGAGCACCTGTACACCCGCAACCAGCCCGACCCGGACCTGATCATCCGCACCTCGGGCGAGCAGCGGCTGTCAGGCTTCCTGCTCTGGCAGAGCGCCCACAGCGAGTTCTACTTCTGCGAGGCGTACTGGCCGGCCTTCCGCAAGGTCGACTTCCTGCGCGCCCTGCGCGCGTACGAGCAGCGCCACCGGCGGCTGGGGCTGTAGCTCCGCACTCCGGCGGGTCCGCGGCGCGCCGGGCGCGCCCGACCGCCCGGTGGGTCCGCGGCGCGGAGCGCCCTCGCCACCCCGGCCGCCCGGCGGAAATGACCGCCGTAGGCCTGGCCTACCCGGCGCCCGCGCGAGGCCAAACGTTCACCGGCAATGATCCGTCAGTTCGCCGGGGGCGCGAATGCACCGCTCCCCGCCTGGGAATACTCCAGTCAGTCCGGCCCCGAGGCCACCGGGGCAGCGGGGGCCGGCTGGACGCGGATGACGCAGGGTCATCCGCTCTGGAGGCCTAGTGGTCAGTTCCAAGAGCCGCCGGACACCAGACCGGCGCACGTACGTTCTCGACACCAGCGTGCTCCTGGCGGACCCGCTCGCCATGACCCGCTTCGAGGAGCACGAGGTCGTCCTCCCGGTGGTGGTCGTCACCGAGCTGGAGGCCAAGCGGCACCACCCGGAGCTGGGCTACTTCGCCCGCCAGGCGCTGCGGCTGCTCGACGACTACCGCATCCGCCACGGCCGGCTCGACGAGCCGATCCCGGTCGGCGAGCTCGGCGGCACCATCCGGGTCGAGCTCAACCACTCCGACGTGTCGATACTGCCGGTCGGCTACCGGGCCGGCGGCGGGGAGGCGGACACCCGGATCCTCGCGGTCGCCCGCAACCTCCAGGCCGAGGGCTACGACGTCACCGTCGTGTCCAAGGACCTGCCGCTGCGGATCAAGGCCAGCTCGGTGGGCCTGCTCGCCGAGGAGTACCGGGCGGAGCTGGCTATCACCTCGGGCTGGACGGGCATGTCCGAACTGCACGTCCCGGCCGACCAGGTGGACGCGCTGTTCTCGGCCGGCCACGACGGCGGGGTGGACGTGGACGGGGCCGCCGAACTGCCCGTCCACACCGGGCTGGTGCTGACCTCGGAGCGCGGCCGCGCGCTCGGCCGGGTCACCGGCGACGGCCGGGTGCGGCTGGTGCGCGGCGAGCGCGAGGCGTTCGGGCTGCGCGGGCGCAGCGCCGAGCAGCGGGTGGCGCTGGACCTGCTGCTCGACCCGGAGATCGGGATCGTCTCGATGGGCGGCCGGGCCGGCACCGGGAAGTCGGCGCTGGCGCTGTGCGCGGGGCTGGAGGCGGTGCTGGAGCGGAGGCAGCACCGCAAGGTGATGGTCTTCCGGCCGCTGTACGCGGTCGGCGGGCAGGAGCTGGGCTACCTGCCCGGTTCCGAGGCGGAGAAGATGGGCCCCTGGGCGCAGGCGGTCTTCGACACCCTCTCCGCCGTCACCACCCCGGACGTGATCGAGGAGGTCATCTCCCGCGGGATGCTGGAGGTGCTGCCGCTGACCCACATCCGGGGGCGCTCGCTGCACGACGCCTTCGTGATCGTGGACGAGGCGCAGTCGCTGGAGCGGAACGTCCTGCTGACGGTGCTGTCCCGGATCGGCCAGGGTTCGCGGGTGGTGCTCACCCACGACGTGGCGCAGCGGGACAACCTCCGGGTGGGCCGCTACGACGGCGTGGTGGCGGTGGTGGAGAAGCTGAAGGGTCATCCGCTCTTCGCCCACATCACGCTCACCCGCTCGGAGCGCTCGCCGATCGCGGCGCTGGTCACGGAGATGCTGGAGGACATCCACCCGTGAGCCGGCCACGGTAGGGCATAGTCGGACAATACGGTCAACTCATGACCGGGGGCCCGTTCCTGAGGGAGCGGGCCCCATCCGTTTCATCACATCGAGTGCTTTCCGTCCGGGGAACCGCCGTGCGGTGAATGTGACATGCGCCACGTGGACGGGAATTGCGTCGACAGTGCCCGGTGCGGCATGGTGAGGGTTCTGTCAGGCCCCGCGTACGGCGCGGCAGGGCTCCCGGACTCCGTGAGTCAGGCCCCGGAAGGTCCGCCAACTCCGGTCGGTGGACGCACAATTGAACACAGTTGAGCCGTACGCCGCCCGATTCCAACGCCCGGTCGCCTCACCTCGGCCGGACGCCGGGCCAGCACCTCCCGTGACCAGAGCACCGTGCGGAGGTCCGTGCCAAGGGGCATGTTGCGCCCGTACGGTCACGCGTGGGCGATGCTGGAAGGAATCCATGTGACTCGGATCTCGGTCCGGGGAGTCGCTGTGGCCTCCGCCACCGCCGTCACCGCTGTCGGTGCCGTCGTGGGCATGGCCTCGGGCAGCGAGGGCAAGACGACGCAGACGGTCGACGTCGCCGGCGCGACCCTGCTTGCCGAAGTCCCCTCTGGCGCCCAGGCGCAGACCATCAGTGACAACATCGGCCAGCAGGCATCCGCCCAGCAGGCCTCCGCCGACGCCGCCGCCAAGGCCGCCGCGGAGCAGAAGGCCGCCGAGGAGGCCGCGCGCCAGCAGGCCGCCGCGGACGCCCAGGCGAAGGCCGATGCCCAGGCCAAGGCCGACGCGGAGAAGGCCGCCAAGGCCGCGGACGACAAGCGCAAGGCCGACGAGGCCGCCGCGAACCGCTCCAAGGCCCGTTCCGCGATGACCGCGGTGGAGGACAGCGCGCCGGCCGTCTCGGTCAGCCCCGGCTCGGTCCAGGACCTGGCCCGGCAGATCGTCGGCAACGACGCGCAGTTCCAGTGCTTCAGCCAGATCGTGAAGCGCGAGAGCGGCTGGGACTACACCGCGACCAACAAGAGCTCCGGCGCCTACGGCCTGGTCCAGGCGCTGCCCGGCACCAAGATGGCCTCGGCCGGTGCCGACTGGAGGACCAACCCGGCCACCCAGATCAAGTGGGGCGTCGGCTACATGAACTCCCGCTACGGCAGCCCCTGTGGCGCGTGGTCGTTCTGGCAGGCCCACAACTGGTACTAGGAACGGCCGCCGCTCCGGCGGCGCGGTTCCGCACGGCCCCGGCCGCGCACCCGATCGGGGCGCGCGGCCGGGGC
>NZ_JBSFWR010000065.1:0-47595 GCF_053594915.1 Kitasatospora sp. NPDC002543
CTGCCCCACCACGGTGGTGGTGGTCGTGGTGGCGGTGTCGGCCAGGGCGCCCGCCGTGTCGGTCAGCGAGAGCCGGCTGTCCTCGCCGCCGAGGCTGGCCTTGGCCCCGGGGATCACCTGGACCGCGCCGGAGACCAGCCGCGGGTCGATCTCGTCGACCTTCAGCCGGCCGCCCGCGAGCTGGCCGGCGCCGTCCCGGGCGAGCGCGAGCGGCTCGCCGAGGGTGAGCCCGGGGGTCTTGGCGTGCAGTGGCGCGGCCGGGGCGTCCAGCAGCACCTTGCCGAGGTCGGCGCCCTGGTCGACCAGCGGGAGCGGGAGGTCGGCCTTGGCGCTCGGGCCGACCTTGCCGGTGGTCAGCTGGGGAAGGACCTGCGCCGGGAGCAGTGCCCCGTCGCTGCTGGTGGTCGGGCCGGGGACGGGCGGCATCAGCAGCGAGGCCGGGATGCCGGCCGTGAGGTGGCTGCCCAGTGGGGCGAGCGGGACGTCCGCCGGGACCTGCTGGGTGGCCAGCGCGTCCTCCAGCGCGCCGACCTGTTCGGGGCCGATCGGGGCGGCTGCGGAGGCCGCTCCCTGGGAGGCGAGCACACCGGCACCGACCGCCAGCAGCATCGCGCCGGCCCGCTTGGAGAGCTTCATGCTTTTCACCGTTCTGCTGTCCGTACTGGAGATCACTGGGAGGGCTGCGGGGGGCCGCAGCCGGAAAGCGATCTGCTCAACGAGTGACCGGGAACGCTGATTGCGGCGGTTAACCGGTTCGGGTTAATAATCCGACCGGAAACGATCCGCCGCCGCGCCTGCGGGACTCTTTTCGAGAATCCCCGTAACCTTCCGTGCCGTCGTTCTTTGATCTGGACGTCAGTGACTGCAGACCGGGTCTGAGCGTTCGCAGCGTTGTACGCACGGAATCCAAAGAGCATTTCAGAGAGGGATCTCGCCATGATCCAGAAGTCCTTCGCCGCCGCCGGCCTGGCCGTCGCCGCGCTGGCCGGTGCGGCCGCGCCCGCCGCCGCGATCGGTGACGCGGACGGCGCCGCTGCCTCGATCGAGGGCAACGGCGGCACCAACTTCACGGGCACGGTCGGGAACAACAGCCCGAACTTCCACTTCCTGGACAACCCGAACATCTGCCTGCCGGAGATCCACAACATCGCCGTGGGCGTGCTCGGTGTGGCCGTCCCGGTCGAGGTCCCGGTCGCCAACACCGGTGGCAAGCAGTACTGCACCATCGGCCAGGGCACCCAGAGCCAGGGCGACGGCGGCGTGTCCCACCTGATCGGCTGATCGGTCGCTACCCCGTTCTCCCTGCACCACCCTCCGAAACACCCCCGAATCGCCCGTCGATTCACCCCGAGAGGAAAACCGGAAATGATCAAGAAGACCCTCACCGCGGCCGGCCTGGCCGCCGCCGCGCTCGCGATGTCCGCGGGCTCGGCCTCCGCCATCGTCGACTCGGACGGCGCCGCCACCTCCGTCCAGGGCAACGGCGGCACCAACCACACCGGCACCATGGGCAACGGCAGCCCGAACAGCCACGTTCTGGACAACCCGAACATCTGCCTGCCGGAGATCCACAACATCGCCGTCGCCGTCATCGGCGTCGCGGTTCCGGTCGAGGTCCCGATCCTGAACAGCACCCCGAAGCAGATCTGCGACGTGGGCCAGAACACCCAGTCCTCGGGCGACGCGGGTGTCTCGCACCTGATCGGCTGATCGAGGGGCACGGCACGGACGGAGGGCCCGGGGAGGAAGGTCTCCCCGGGCCCTCCGGGCTGTGCGGCGAAGTGTCCGGCCGGCCGCGCCGCGGCGCGGTCCGGACGGGTGAGCGGCGCTCCGGCCCGGCGCGTGGGGCGCCGGACCGGACCGCCGGATGTGATCACGTGTCAGAGCGCCCGCGGGGGCGCTCCGAGAGAGAGGGCAGTTCCATGAAGAGCAAGCTGGCCAAGGCCGTCCTGACCGCCGCCGCCGCTCTGGCGCTCGCGGGTGCCGCGACCCCGGCCTTCGCCCACGTCGGCGTGGCCGGCGGCGGCGAGATCGCGGCCTCCGCCGACGAGCCGTTCCTGGCCCTCGAAGGCTTCGGCCTCGCCCACGCCGGGGACACCGCCGCCGGCGGCTTCGGCGGCGGCGCGGCCACCGCGACCGACCTGGTCGGCGGCGGCGTGGGCTTCGCGCACGCCGGGGACGTGAACGTCTAGCAGGAAGCCGGAAGGCCGGGCCGCCCCCGTGGGGACGGCCCGGCCTTCCGCCGTGCGGCGCCGGCTACTTGAGCATCGCGGCGGCTTCGAGGGCCCAGTAGGTCAGGATCTGCTCGGCGCCCGCGCGGCGGATCGAGGTGAGCGTCTCCATGATCATCCGCTCCCGGTCGATCCAGCCGTTCGCGGCGGCCGCCTCGACCATCGCGTACTCGCCGGACACCTGGTACGCGGAGACCGGCACCGGGGAGGCGTCGGCGACCTGGCGCAGCACGTCCAGGTAGGACATGGCGGGCTTGACCATCACCATGTCCGCGCCCTCGGCGAGGTCCTGCGCCAGCTCGCGCAGCGACTCCCGGGCGTTGGCCGGGTCCTGCTGGTAGGTCTTGCGGTCGCCCTTGAGCGAGGAACCGACGGCCTCGCGGAACGGGCCGTAGAAGGCCGAGGCGTACTTGGCGGTGTAGGCGAGGATGCCCACGTCCTGGTGCCCGGCCTCGTCCAGCGCCCGGCGGATCACGCCGATCTGGCCGTCCATCATGCCGGACGGGCCGACCAGGTGGACACCGGCGTCGGCCTGCACCCGGGCCATCTCGGCGTAGCGCTCCAGGGTCGCGTCGTTGTCGACGCTGCCGTCGGCGGCCAGCACGCCGCAGTGGCCATGGTCGGTGTACTCGTCCAGGCAGAGGTCCGACATGACCACCAGGGAGTCGCCGACCTCGGAGACCACGTCCCGGATCGCCTGCTGGAGGATGCCGTCCGGGTTGGTGCCCTCGCTGCCGACCGCGTCCTGCACCTCGGGGACGCCGAACAGCATGAGGCCGCCCAGGCCCGCCTCGGCCGCCTCCACCGCGGCCTTGCGCAGGGTGTCCCGGGTGTGCTGGACGACGCCCGGCATCGAGTTCACCGGGACGGGCTCGCTGACGCCCTCGCGGACGAACAGCGGCAGGATCAGCTCCGCGGGGTGCAGCCGGGTCTCGGCCACCAGGCGGCGCATCGCCGGGCTCCGGCGCAGCCGGCGCGGGCGTACGTACGGGAATTCAGCGGACACGGCTTCTCTCTCCGAACGGTTGTGCAGTGCCGGGGACGACGGTCGGCCGCCCCCGGCCATGAGGGGTGTCAGCGGGCCTTGCGGCGCGAGCCGGGACGGCGCTCGCTGGGCCGGTAGACCGGCTCACCGGCGGCCGTCGCGGTGTCGCGACGCTTGGCCCCGAAGTCTGCCAGCGCCTGGGCCAGCGCGGTCGCCGACGGCGCCGGGGCCATCACGTCGACCCGCAGGCCGTGCTCCTCGGCGGTCTTGGCGGTGGCCGGGCCGATGCAGGCGATGACCGTCACGTTGTGCGGCTTGCCCGCGATGCCGACCAGGTTCCGGACGGTCGAGGACGAGGTGAACAGCACCGCGTCGAAGCCGCCGCCCTTGATCGCCTCGCGGGTCTCGGCCGGCGGCGGCGAGGCGCGCACCGTCCGGTACGCCGTCACGTCGTCGACCTCCCAGCCGAGCTCGACCAGGCCGGCCACCAGGGTCTCGGTGGCGATGTCGGCGCGCGGCAGCAGCACCCGGTCGATCGGGTCGAAGACCGGGTCGTACGGCGGCCAGTCCTCCAGCAGGCCCGCCGCGGACTGCTCGCCGGAGGGCACCAGGTCCGGCTTCACGCCGAAGTCCACCAGGGCCTGCGCGGTGGTCTCGCCGACCGCCGCGACCTTGATCCCGGCGAACGCGCGGGCGTCCAGACCGTACTCCTCGAACTTCTCCCGGACGGCGCGCACCGCGTTCACCGAGGTGAAGGCGATCCACTCGTAGCGGCCGGTGACCAGGCCCTTGATGGCCCGCTCCATCTGCTGCGGGGTGCGCGGCGGCTCGACCGCGATGGTCGGCACCTCCTGCGGCACCGCGCCGTACGAGCGCAGCTGCTCGGACAGGCCGGTGGCCTGCTCCTTGGTGCGCGGCACGAGGACGTTCCAGCCGAACAGCGGCTTGGTCTCGAACCACGAGTGCGAGGCCCGGTGGGCGACCTGCTCGCCCACCACGGCTATCACCGAGGTGGCCGGGTCGACCGGCGCGGAGACCGGCGAGGGCAGCACCCGGGCGGCCTTCAGGTCGGCCGCGATGCCGGCCAGCGAGGACGTGAAGGTCCGCTGGCGGGTGGTGGTGCCGGAGAGGGTGGCGCTCAGCGCCGACTCCGGCTTGCGGCCGCCCGCGACCAGGGCGGCGGCGGTGGCGGGCAGCTGGCCCAGGGTGGTGCGGACCACCAGCGTGGTCTCCGGCGCCCCCAGGTCCACCGGGCTGCCGGCCAGCAGCGCGGCGCCGTCCACGAAGCGCACGTCGGTGCCGGAGCCCGCGCGCAGCGGGACGCCCGCGTACGCCGGGACGCCGACCGACTGGGCGACGCCCGGGATCACCTCGAACGGGATGCCATCGCCCGCGCAGCTGAGCATCTCCTCGGCGGCGCAGCCGTCCAGGCCGGGGTCACCGTCGACGGTGCGGACCACGTGCTTGCCGGAGCGGACCGCCTCGGCGACCAGCTTGGCCAGGTCGAAGTCGGTGCCCTCGGCGACGGGGGTGTGCACCTGCACGCCGGACGGACAGTGGCTGCGCACGGCGGCGGCGGTCAGCGGGTCGGCGACCAGCACGTCGGCGGTGGACAGCACCTCGACCGCGCGCAGGGTCAGCAGCCCCGGATCCCCGGGGCCCGCGCCCAGGAAGGTGCACCGTCCGGTGGCCGGCTGTCCCGCGGGGAACAGGGCGTCGGTGGCGGCGGTGGGGCTCATGCGCCCACCTCGCAGCGCTCGGCGGTCTCTTCGCGAAACGCGCAGCTCTTCATGATTCGCTCGCTTCGCTCGCTCATCGGGCTCGCTCCCCCATCAGGGCGGCCGCGCCCGCGGCGAGCAGCCGGTCAGCCAGCGCGCGGCCGAGGGCCGCCGCCTGCTGCTCGGCGGCCTCGTCGAGGACGATCGGACCGTTGGCGGACATCTTCAGCAGGGCGGTTCCGTCGGGGTCGCCGACCACGCCGTCCAGCCGCAGTTCGTTCTCCCGGCCCCAGGTGGCCAGTGCGGCCACCGGCGCCGAGCAGCCGGCCTCCAGGGTGGCCAGCAGGGCGCGCTCCGCGGCCACGGCGACCCGGGTCGGGGCGTGGTCCAGGGCGGCGAGCGCGGCGGTCAGCGCGGTGTCGGCGGTGGCGCACTCGACCGCGAGCGCACCCTGGCCGGGAGCCGGGATCATCACCTCGGTGTCGAGGTGCTGGGATATCTCGGCGCTGCGGCCGAGCCGGTTCAGGCCGGCCGTCGCCAGCACCACCGCGTCCAGCTCGCCGCTGGTCACGAAGCCGATCCGGGTGTCCACGTTGCCGCGGATCGCGACGGTCTCCAGCTGGGCGCCGCGGGCGGTGGCCCAGGCGTTCAGCTGAGCCATCCGGCGGGGCGAGCCGGTGCCGATCCGGGCCGGGCGGCCGGCTCCGGCCAGCTTCTCCACCAGCTCGTCGAGGGTCAGGCCCTCGGCCGCGACCAGGGCGTCCCGGACGTCCTCGCGCTCGGGGACGGCGGCCAGCGCCAGGCCCTCGGGGGCGGCGGTGGGCAGGTCCTTGAGCGAGTGCACGGCGAAGTCGATCCGGCCCTCCAGCAGCGCGTCGCGCAGCGCGGAGACGAACACCCCGGTGCCGCCGATCTGCGCCAGCGACTCCCTCGAGGTGTCGCCGTAGGTGGTGATCTCGACCAGCTCGACGGGGCGCCCGGTGACCCTGGTCACCTCGCGGGCCACCATGCCCGACTGCGCCATGGCGAGGGCGCTGCGCCGGGTGCCGAGCCGCAGGGCCGCGGTGGCCGAGGGCTGCTCCGTGATCGGTTGACCATTCATGAGGTGATCGTCCCGGTGGTACTCGTGGGATGGCTGACGGTTCATCTGGCGCCCCCGGTCGAGGGCTGGGGCGCGCCGCCGACGGGCGTGCCCGACACGGCGTGCACGGCCGCCGGGTCGAGGTCGAACAGTTCCCGCAGCGCCTCCGCGTAGGAGGCGCCGCCGGGCTCGGCGGCCAGCTGCTTCACCCGGACGGTCGGGGCGTGCAGCAGCTTGTCGACGACGCGGCGGACGGTCTGGGTGATCTCGGCGCGCGAGCGCTCGTCCAGGTCGGGCAGTCGGGAGTCCAGCCGGCCGAGTTCGGCGGAGACCACGTCGGAGGCCATCGCGCGCAGCGCGACCACGGTCGGCGCGATCCGGGCGGCCCGCTGGGCGGCGCCGAAGGCGGTCACCTCGTCGGAGACGATCCGGCCGACCTGGTCGACGTCGCCGGCCCCGGGGCTGGCGGCGTGCGCGTGGGAGAGGCTCTCCAGGTCGACCAGCAGGGCGCCGGGCAGCTCGTGCACGGCGTGGTCGACGTCGCGCGGCATGGCCAGGTCGAGCAGGGCCAGCGGCTGGGCGGACGTACGGGAGGCCACGGCGGCGGCCACGTCCTCCGCGCGGATCACCACGCCGGACGCGCCGGTGCAGGAGATCACCAGGTCCACGTCGGCGAGCGCCTCCGGCACCTTGGCGAGGTCCAGCACCCGGGCCACGTCCGGGCCCAGGATCTCGACCAGCCGCTCGGCGCGGGCCGGGGTCCGGTTGGCGATCAGCAGGTCGGTCACGCCGGAGCGGACCAGGGTGGCGGCGGCCAGCGAGCTCATCGAGCCGGCGCCGACCACCAGCGCGCGCTTGCCGGCGATCTCGCCCGCGCCCGCCGCGACCTGCTCCAGGCCGAAGGTGACCAGCGACTGGCCGGCCTTGTCGATGCCGGTCTCGCTGTGCGCCCGCTTGCCGACCCGCAGCGCCTGCTGGAACAGCTCGTTCAGGCCGCGCCCGGCGGTGTGCTCCTCCTGGGCCTTGGCCAGCGCGTCGCGCAGCTGGCCGAGGATCTGGCCCTCGCCGACGACCATCGAGTCCAGGCCGCAGGCCACCGAGAAGAGGTGGTGGACGGCACGGTCCTCGTAGTGGACGTACAGGTGGGAGGTCAGCTCCTCCAGGTCCACCCCGCTGTGGTGGGCCAGCAGCAGCGACAGCTCGGCGACGCCGGCGTGGAACTTGTCCACGTCCGCGTACAGCTCGATCCGGTTGCAGGTGTTCAGCAGGGCGGCCTCGCCGACCGTGGCGGTGGCGGCCGCGTCGTGCAGCAGCCGGGTCGGTACGTCACCCGTCAGCGCGGCGCGCTCCAGCACCCCGACCGGGGCCGTGCGATGGCTCAGCCCTACGACGAGAAGGCTCATGCCCGCCCCCCACAGCTCTCGGTGTTCATGCGGGCATCACCGCGGAGAGATCCCCGTCGCCCTTGGCGGACTTTCCCTTGGTCTGCTCGGCCTGGTCCTTGACCGCGGGCTCGGCGGCGGTCCGGCCCTTGCCGTTGCCGCCGGCCGCGCGGCGCAGCTTGGCCGCGGCCGCCCGGACCGGACCGGGGGCGCGGTCCAGCACCGACTCGGCGCGGTCGTCCGGCTCCTCGCCGGCCTTGCGCTGCTCGTGGAAGGCCAGGATCTGGAGCTCGATGGAGAGGTCCACCTTGCGCACGTCCACGCCGTCCGGGACGGCCAGCACGGTCGGGGCGAAGTTGAGGATGCTGGTGACACCGGCCTCCACCAGCCGGTCGCACACCTGCTGGGCGGCGCCGGGCGGGGTGGTGATCACGCCGATGGAGACGTGCTGGCTCTCGACGATCGACTCCAGCTCGTCCATGTGCCGCACCGGCAGTCCGGCCGCGGTGGAACCGACCACGTTCGGGTCGGCGTCCAACAGGGCGGCCACCCGGAAACCGCGGGAGGCGAACCCGCCGTAGTTGGCGAGCGCGTGGCCGAGGTTGCCGATGCCGACGATGACGACCGGCCAGTCCTGGGTCAGGCCGAGCTCGCGGGAGATCTGGTAGACGAGGTACTCGACGTCGTAGCCGACGCCGCGGGTGCCGTAGGAGCCGAGGTAGGAGAAGTCCTTGCGCAGCTTGGCCGAGTTCACGCCGGCCGCGGCGGCCAGCTCCTCGGAGGAGACGGTCGGCACCGAGCGCTCGGAGAGCGCGGTGAGGGCCCGCAGGTAGAGGGGCAGGCGGGCGACCGTCGCCTCCGGGATGCCCCGGGCACGCGAGGGTCGGCGCGCGGCGCCCTGGTCGGGCGTCTGCGAACTGCTCTGTGGTGATCGGCCGATTGCCACGGTGCTCCTGTGGGTGAAGCTGGGCTTTGGCAGCCAGGCTATGTGTTTGTGAACGTGTGCACAAAGATGGTGTCCGTTTTGTCCCCGCACAGTGATGCGCATCACGCCGTCGAACCCATAGCACCGGCCCGGGTCAGGACGACCTCCGGGGCCTGGGAATCGGGCAGCCGGGGGCCGTACGGCGCCTCCCGGCGCAGCAGCGGGACGGCGGTGCCGGACGGGCGGGAACGGGCCCGGCCGAGCCGGGGCCAGGGCACCCGGGCGGCCTCGCGCAGCGGGCCGGCCCAGTCGTCCGGCGGGCAGGACGGCGCGCCCACGCAGTGCCGCAGCAGTTCGGCGGTCACCCGGGCGTCGCCCAGCGCGGTGTGCGCCGGGTACCAGCCGAGGCCCGCCGCCTCCACGCAGGCCGCCAGGCCCTGGCCGCGGGCCTGCGGCAGGTGGGCGCGGGCCAGCCGCATCGTGCAGAGCAGCGGGACGGGCGGCAGCGGCACCCCGATCCGGGCGAACTCGCGATCCAGGAAGGCGTGGTCGCAGCTGACGTGGTGACCGACCAGCACCCGGCCCGCCAGCAGCTCCAGCAGCCTCGGGGCGATCTCGCGAAAGCGCGGGGCGCCCTCGACGTCGCACTGGCGTATCCGGTGCACGTGGGTCGGGCCGACCGGGCCCAGCGGGTCCAGCAGGGTGGCGAACTCCCCCTCGGGGCGGAGCCGCTCGTCGAGCAGCACCACCGCGACCTCGACCACCCGGTGCCGCCACGGGCTGCGGCCGGTCGCCTCCACGTCCACCACGGCGAAGCCGCGGGGCCCGTCCGGGGCTCCGGGCACGGCTCCGGACGTCCCAGGGACAGGGCCGGGAAGCATGGCGCACTCCTCGCGTGCATCAGCCCCCCACGGGCGCAAACGTGTTCGATCGTAAGCCGACCAGCCCGCCCCGGCCCAAGCCGGAACGGGGTGTCTTTGGCAACGATTCGGCGAACCTGCCCCGTCGTTCGGCGGGGGTCCGTGCACGGACGAACGCTCGGTCAGGACCCGGCCGGGCCCCGGCCGGTCGCGGCTCGGCCTCCGCCCGGTCGCCGCTCGGTCTCCGCCCGGCCGACGCTCGGCCGTCGCTCAGCCGCCGAGGGCGGTGCGCAGGCGGCGCTCGTCGACCCGCCAGAAGTCGTGCTGGCGGCCGTCGATCAGGGTGACCGGAATCTGCTCCCAGTAGCGGCGGTACAGCTCCTCGTCCTGGGTGATGTCCCGCTCCTCGAAGGACGCGCCCAGCTCGCCCGTCACCCGGAGGATCACCTCGCGGGCCTCGTCGCACAGGTGGCAGCCGGGCTTGCCGACCAGGGTCACCGTCCGGTCCGCGGGCTTGGGGCTCTTACGTCGCAGCAGTGGGCTCACCTCCCCATTCTCCGCCACGGCGCCCACCCGTCCGGACGCCCGGCACCCGGTGGAGCTGTTCACCTCGCGGGCACGGCTCCGTCACGGTCGCCGCGCGCCCGGCTGGCTATCCTCGATGACATGGCCGTGCTCAGAAGGCTCACCCAGGCAAGGCGTTCCAGCAGCGAGCGGAGCGCCCTGGCCGGCGAAGCCGCGGCCGCGGCGGCCGAGGCCGCGCTGCGGGCCGAGCCCGGGCCGACGCCCGCCCCGGAGCCGGAGGACGCCGCCGCCCCGAAGGACGCCGCCGCGAAGGACACCGCCGCCGCGGAGAGCGCCGACGGGCCCGACGCACCGGCCGCCGCCAAGCCCGGCAAGGCCCCCAGGGCCCCGGCCGGGAACCACACCCCCGATCCGGACGACCCCCGCGCCGCCGCCTTCTTCGACTGCGACAACACCATCCTGCGCGGGGCCGCGATCTTCTACCTCGGCGTCGGCCTCTACCGCCGCGGCTTCCTCACCCGCCGCGACATCGCCCGCTTCGCCTGGCAGCAGGCCTGGTTCCGGCTGCACGGCGCCGAGGACCCGGACCACATCTCGGACGCCAAGCAGTCCGCCCTCGGCATCGTGGCCGGCAAGCCCACCGCCGATCTGGAGGCGATCTGCGAGGAGATCTTCGAGGACGTCGTCGCGGACAAGATCTGGCCGGGCACCCGCGCCCTGGTCCAGATGCACCTGGACGCCGGCCAGCGGGTCTGGCTGGTCACCGCCGCCCCGCTGGAGGTGGCCCGGATCATCGCCCGGCGGCTCGGCATGACCGGCGCGCTGGGCACCGTCGCCGAGGCCAGGGACGGCCTGTACACCGGCCGGCTGGTCGGCGACCTGCTGCACGGCCCGGCCAAGGCCGCCGCCGTGCGGGCGCTGGCCCGGCGCGAGCGCCTCGACCTCGACCGCTGCGCCGCCTACAGCGACTCGGCCAACGACATCCCGATGCTCTCGCTGGTCGGCCACCCGTACGTGGTGAACCCGGACGGGGCGCTGCGCCGCCACGCCCGGGCGCAGGGCTGGCGGGTGCGGGACTTCCGGACCGGGCGCAAGGCCGCCCGGGTCGGGCTGCCGGCGGCGGCCGCGATCGGGGTGCTGGCCGGTGCGACGGCGGCCGGGGTGGCGCTGAACCGGCGGCGCCGGCGCGCCTGAACCTCCCGCGCCGGGCCGCCGGGCGGAGCCGACGGGCCACCGGGAGGTCGTGCGGAGGTTGCCCGGACGTCGCGCGGAGGCCGCCGGAAGGTCGCCCCGGGTCGTCTGCGGGCCGTCCGGACGGCGTTCGGAGGCCGGGCGGGCGGGCTCGCTCCGGCGGGTGACCGGGCGTCAACCATGCCTCTGACCTGGCCCCTCTTACGGGCGAACTCCTCGCCGCCGCAGGACAGTCCGGGTCACCTGTACGAAGCTGTCACCGGGTGACCGGTTCTGATCGTTCGCCAGGCCGGGAAAGTCAGGGGTTGCGGGGCCCCAAGGCTGGGAAACCGCCCCTCGACCCGCCAAATTGGTCACCCTGAGCACCCGTTCGATCACGTTGAGCCGGATGAACGACGACAGCTCCGGTCAATCTCAGCCGAACATGCGCAACAAATGGATCCCAAACGACCACTTCGACCACACGGTGTAGCTGTCATTGCACAAAGCGTTATTCTCTCCTGGATGCACGCCACCACGCGTCCCGCTCGAACGGACGCTTCGGGGGTGCTCTCCGCGCAGGCGGAGGTGATCCGTCCACAGTTCTGCCTCTGGGAGTCCCGTGTACCCACCCGTCCGGAACGACGCGCCTGCACCCTCCCGCCCGTCGTCCGCGCCCCTGCGCCCCCGTACCGCCCTCCGCGGCCGGCCGACCGTCGAGCGGCAGATCTCCACCGGCCTGAACATGTTGCGCACCCTGCTCCGCAGCCAGCTCGCCGCCTCGCCCCAACTCGCGCTCGCCGGAGGATCGTTCGGCCAGCCGCAGCCGCCCGGCCTGGCCCTGCGCACCACCGCCGCCGGCTCGGCCGGCACCGGCTCGCGCGGCCGCACCGGCAGCACCGGCCGGGGCCGCGCCCGGACCGCGCCGAGCCCCGGCTACGAGACCGAGCACAACCCGATCATGGAGCTCGTCGAGCGGGCCCAGGCCGGCGAGAGCGAGGCCTTCGGCCGGCTCTACGACCACTACGCGGACACCGTCTACCGGTACATCTACTACCGGGTCGGCAGCCGGGCCACCGCCGAGGACCTCACCAGCGAGACGTTCCTGCGCGCCCTGCGCCGGATCGGCACCTTCACCTGGCAGGGACGGGACTTCGGCGCCTGGCTGGTCACCATCGCCCGCAACCTGGTCGCCGACCACTTCAAGTCCAGCCGCTTCCGGCTGGAGGTCACCACCGGCGAGATGCTCGACTCCAACGAGTGCGAGCGCAGCCCCGAGGAGTCGGTGCTGGAGTCGCTCTCCAACGCCGCCCTGCTGGAAGCGGTCCGCCGGCTCAACCCGCAGCAGCAGGAGTGCGTCACCCTGCGCTTCCTGCAGGGGCTCTCGGTGGCCGAGACGGCCCGGATCATGGGCAAGAACGAGGGCGCCATCAAGACCCTCCAGTACCGCGCCGTCCGGACCCTGGCCCGGCTGCTCCCGCCCGACGCGCGATGAGCCGCGGCGAGGACGGCACCGGTGCCATACGCCCCGACGGGCCGTCATCGTTCGCGCCCGGCCGACACGTCAGGGTGAACGGTCGGTCCGATGATCAGCCGTGCGTAACCGACGGCCCGCACCGCTCGTTGGCCAGCGTGCAAGCCCCCACCAGGCGTACGGTCAAGTCGAATTGCGGCCTATCACCCGATGGAGTGGCTTTGGCCAGCCGGGGCAACCGTCCGGCAGGCCGGGGTGTCGACAACGACGAAGGGAGGTGTGGCCCGTGACGGCAAACGTGCTTGAGCACCGGCGGGCGAAGGCCTTCGCCGAGGCGCTGGAGGCCCACCAGGCGGAGCAACGCGCTGCGGCCAACGCCGAATCGGACAACGCCGCTGCCACCGGCGGCGGTTCGGCCGCGATGGCCGGACTGGTCGGTCTGACCGACGCGCTGGGGGCGCTGCCCGGGCCGGCGTTGGACCGGGAGGTCCACACGGTCCAACGCGCCCAGCTGATGGCCGCGTTCGAGCAGGCCTTCGCCGGCGGGACGGGCACCGCGGTGCCCCGCCAGCGCCGCCATCGGGTGATCCGGACCGCGCCTCGCGGCCGCTGGAGCCGCCGGTTCGCGATCGGCGGACTGGTCGCCGGGCTCGCCGTCGGCAGCCTGGCCGGCGCCGCCGCGGCCAGCTCCAACGCCGTTCCCGGGGACACGCTGTACGGCCTCAAACGCGGCCTGGAAGGACTCCGGCTCGACTTCGCGGGCTCCGACTCCGAACGCGGCGAACTGCTCCTCGACAACGCGGCCACCCGGCTCGGCGAGGCCAAGGCCCTGGTCGGCCGCACCGGCCCGGCCGGCGCGCTCAGCCCGGCCACCGTCGAACAGGTCCGCCGCGCGCTGGACGACATGCACGCCGACGCCCTCAAGGGCCGCGACCTGCTGCGCTCGGTCTACCGCAGCAACGGCTCGCTGGACCCGATGCGGGCCCTGGCCGGCTTCGCCCACGACGAGGACGGCCGGTGGAGCGAGCTGCAGGGCAGGCTGCCCGTCCAGCTCACCCGCCAGGCCGACCTGGTGAACCGGCTCTTCGACGACATAAGCGAGGACGTCGCGCCCCTGCGCCTGGTCCTGCCCCCCGCCCAGAGCGGTGGCACGGCCGGCGACGGAGCGGGCGACGGCTCGTCCCACTCGACCGGCGGTTCCCCGGCCGGCTCCCCCGCGGCGGGATCCGGCACCACGGCCGGCACCGCCCAGGGCCCGGGTTCCGGCGCCGCCGGCAACCGCCCCGGCGCCACCGAGCACGCCCCGGCCAACCCCGGCTCCGGCGCCTCGGTCGGCGGCAAGGGCGTCCTGCCGGACGGCCTGCCCAGCAGCGCCCCGGACGCCGTCAACGGCCTGGTCGGCGGCCTCACCAGCGGCCTCACCGGCACCAAGCCCTCGCCGAGCGCCGACGCGGCCCCGCCGCAGGCACCGCAGCAGTCCACCCCCGGCGCCCCGAACGCGGCCCAGCCGCAGGGCGTCGAGGTGCCCCCGCTGCTCCCGGACCTGCTTCCGGGGCTGCGCATCCTGGGCGGCTGACGACAGGACCGCGGTGGCCCGGCGGAGTGCGATATCCGCCGGGCCACCGCCGTACCCGGGCCCGTTCCCGTGCCGAAGGGTCCGGCGGGCGCCCGCCGGTTCGGCGGGGCACCGTCAGAAGAACACCGAACGCCGCTGCACCAGCAGCTGGTAGAGGGTGTGCTGGATGGTCTCGCGCACCTCGTCGGCCAGGTCGAAGACCAGCATCGGGTCGTCCGCCGCCTCCGCCGGGTAGGCGTCGGTGGCGATCGGCTCGCCGAAGCGGATCGTCCACTTGGTCGGCAGCGGCAGCACCCCGAGCGGGCCCAGCCACGGGAAGGTCGGGGTGACCGGCACGTACGGCAGGCCCAGCAGCCTGGCCAGCGTCTTCACGTTGCCGATCATCGGGTAGGTCTCCTCGGCCCCGACGATCGAGCAGGGGACGATCGGCACCCGCGCACGCAGCGCCGAGGCGACGAAGCCGCCGCGGCCGAAGCGCTGGAGCTTGTAGCGCTCGGAGAACGGCTTGCCGATCCCCTTGAAGCCCTCCGGCCAGACCCCGACCACCTCGCCGCGCTCCAGCAGCGCCTGGGCGTCCTCGTTGCAGGCCAGGGTGTGGCCGGCCTTGCGGGCCAGCTCGTTGATGCCGGGCAGCACGAAGACCAGGTCGGCGGCGAGCATCCGCAGGTGCCGCCCGGCCGGGTGGTGGTCGTGGATGGCCACCTGGGTCATCAGGGCGTCCAGCGGGATCGTCCCGGAGTGGTTGGCGACGATCAGCGCGCCGCCCTCCGCCGGGATGTGCTCCACGCCCTGGACGTCGATCCGGAAGTACTTCTCGGCCAGCGGGCGCAGCAGCGAGAGCAGCACCTCCTCGGTGAGCTCCCGGTCGAAGCCGAACTCGTCCACCTCGTAGTCGCCCGTCACCCGGCGGCGCAGGAAGGCCAGCCGCTCGGCGGCGCGGCCCTCCCAGCCCTTGCCGAACAGCCGGGTGGCGGCCGGGCCGAGCGGCCCGGACAGCGCCCCGCCGACGGCCTCCGCGAGCCGGTCGGCCAGTTTCGGCCCCTCCGGTGAGGTCCAGCTGGGGGCCGACTCGATCGGGATGACCTTGGCCTCGCCCGGCGCGTTCTCGGCTGCGGCACTCATCGCGGGTTCAGCTCCTCGGTCGGCTGGGGAGGTTCGGTACGGCGGGCGGCCCGGCGTCCGGCCCGGCGGGCGCGGCGCCTTCCGGGCCGAGCAGGGCGGTCAGCCGGTCGGTGACGGCGGCCAGCCGCCCTGGCGGCAGCAGGCCCGGTCCGCGGGCGGCGGCGAAGTCGGCGAAGGCCTCCGGGGTGCCGAACGCCGGACGGTAGCCGAAGGTGTCGCGCAGCCGCGTGGTGTCCACCACCCGGCCGTGGGTGAGCAGCCGCAGCTGCTCGGGCGAGACGTCCACCAGCCGGGTCTGCCGGGCCAGCACGGCCATCCAGCTGACCGCGGGCAACAGCAGCGGCAGGGTGGGGCGGCCGAGCCGGCGGGCGCACTGGGAGAGCAGCAGGACGCCCTCCCCCGCCACGTTGAAGGTCCCGGTGTTGACGGTGCCCGGCGCGGGCTCGTCGGCGGCCCGGCAGAGCACCGCGACGGCGTCGTCCTCGTGCACGAACTGCAGCCGCGGGTCGTAGCCGAGGACGGTCGGCAGCACGGGCAGGGCGAAGTACTCGCTGAGCGGGGTGTCCGCGTCCGGGCCGACGATGTTGGCGAAGCGCAGCACCGTCACCGCGACGTCCGGGCGGCGCCGGGCGAAGCCGCGCACGTAGCCCTCGACCTCCGCGGCGTCCTTGGCGAAGCCGCCGCCGGGCGGGTCCTTGGGCTGCATCCGCTCGCTGAACACCGCCGGGTCGCGGGGTGCGGAGCCGTAGACGCCGGTGGTGGACTTCACCACCAGCCGGCGCACCCCGGGGGCCTTCTGGCAGGCGCCGAGCAGTTGCATGGTGCCGATCACGTTGGACTCCTTCACCGCGGAGCGGTTGGTGGAGCCCAGGCCGGTGGCGCTGACGCTGAGGTGCACCACGGTGTCCACCCGGTGCTCGGCCAGCACCCGGGAGAGCGCCGGACGGCGCAGGTCGAGCTGGTGGAAGCGGTACGGGGCGGCCGGGCCGGCCGGCTCCTCGGGCGGCAGCCGGGGCGGCTGCACGTCCACGCCGACCACCAGGTCCACGCCCGGCCGGCGGCGGACCTCTGCGGCGAAACGGGCACCGAGATGGCGTGCCACGCCGGTGACGAGCACGACCACGCCCACGGTGCTGCCCCCATTCCCCGGCCCGGACGGCCTGCGTGCACCGTACCGCGCCGCCCCACCGGGCCGTGAAACGACACCGCCCGCCCAGGCCACGAGGGCCAGGACGGGCGGTGGAAGCGCTGGGCGCGCTAGGCGCGGCCGGGGCCGCTTACTTCTTGTTGCGACGCTGAACGCGAGTCCGCTTCAGAAGCTTGCGGTGCTTCTTCTTGGCCATACGCTTGCGACGCTTCTTGATGACAGAGCCCACGGAACAACCCTCGCTCACTGAGACTCTCGCCCGTGAGAGACGGAGTCCATACGACTGACGTGAGGGCCTAGCCTACCTTCCGCTTGCCCGGGGCTGTAAATCGCGCCCCTCGCAACCGGAGAACTCGGGGGAAATCCCCGGCGAACGGGTGCGGGGCCCACCGGTGTGGACCCCGCGCCCGCGCGCCGCCGCTACGCGCTCTCGAGCCGCACGTAGGACTCCTTGAGGTACTCGTGCACCGCCTGCTGGGGCACCCGGAAGGACCGTCCGACCCGGATGGCCGGCAGCTCTCCGCTGTGCACCAGCCGGTACACCGTCATCTTGGACACCCGCATGACCGCGGCGACCTCCGCCACGGTCAGGAAGACGACTTCCTGAAGGGGGCGCTCGACGGAACTCATGACCATCACCCGACCCTTACCCGTGTGCAAGGCACCGGCTTCCCCTCCGGTGACTCCACCGGCACACGTGTATCCCCAGAGTAGTTATGGGTGGTACCAGTGGGAAGAGGGGAAGTGCAGTCCTCGTACGGTGAGAGATAGGACTGTTGCAGTACGTAGCCGCTCGGCGGATGGCACCGCCCGGCGTACGCACCCCCCGGCCTGGGCGGGTGCGGGGCGGCGGGTTCAGGCCAGCAGCCCGTGCAGCGGGAAGACGGCCCGGCGGGTGGCGAGGATGGCCTGATCGAGTCGGTCGGCCGGATCGTAACCCGAGTCGAAGTCGCGCCAGGCCGGGCGGGCGCCGTCGGTCATCCGCAGCGGGGCGGGGCGGCGGGTGCGGCGGTAGACCTCGGCGCGCCAGGACTCGGGGGTCTCGGTGGCCGGGTCGACGGGCCGGGCGGCGGCGGTGGCGACCAGGTGGGTCCAGGTGCGCGGGACGACGTCCACCACCGCGTAGCCGCCCCCGCCGGTGGCCACCCAGCGGCCGCCGGCGTACTGGTGGGCGAGGTCGTGCAGCGCCTCGGCGACCAGCCGCTGGGCGTCCACGGTGACGGCGAGGTGGGCGAGCGGGTCCTCCAGGTGGGTGTCGGCGCCGTGCTGTGTCACCAGGACCTGCGGCCGGAACGCGTCGAGCAGTTCGGGCACCACCGCGTGGAAGGCGCGCAGCCAGCCCGCGTCGCCGGTGCCCGCGGGCAGCGGCAGGTTGGCGGCGGAGCCGGGGGCGTCCTCGCCGCCGGTCTCGATCGTCCAACCGCTCTGCGGGAAGAGCGTGGCGGGGTGCTCGTGCAGCGAGACGGTGAGCACCCGGGGGTCGTTCCAGAAGGCCGCCTGGACGCCGTCGCCGTGGTGGACGTCCACGTCGACGTAGGCGACCCGCTCGGCGCCGAGCTCCAGCAGCCGGGCGATGGCGAGCGCCGGGTCGTTGTAGACGCAGAAGCCGGAGGCCTTGCCGGGCATCGCGTGGTGCAGCCCGCCGGTGAAGTTGACGGCGTGCGGGGTCTCGCCGCGCCAGACCGCCTCGGCGGCGGCCACGGACTGGCCGGCGATCAGCGCGGAGGCCGAGTGGATCGCGGGGAAGGACCAGTTGTCGTCGGTGCCGAGTCCGTGCAGCGGGTCGGAGCGCTCGGGGTGGGCGGCCGCGTTCCGGACCGCCTCGACGTACTCCCGGGTGTGCACCAGCCGGAGCGTGGACTCACCGGCGGGCGGCGCGGAGCGGACGGTCACCCCGGGGCCGGCGTTCAGGCCGAGGGCCTCGACCAGGCGCATGGTGAGGGCCAGCCGGGTCGGGTCCATCGGGTGGCCGGGGCCGAAGTCGTAGGCGGTGACGGCCTCGTCCCAGAAGAGGTGCAGGCCGCAGGGGGTGTCACGCTCGGCTTCGGGCATGGCCTCCACCGTAGCGGGTGGCGGCGGCCGGACCGCGGTCAGGGCGCGCCGGGGCGGCGGCCGCGGGGGCGGGACGGGGGGCGGGTGCGGGGCGGGACCACGGAAGTTGTGGGGCATCTGTGGAGACAAGTGCCGACGCGGTACAGACAAACGCTTTGCGACTCCATATCCTCTCCGCCATGAAGCCATTCAGCGTGCAACGCCTTGGGGTAATTCTCGCTGCAATACTGGGATTTGGCGTCTTCTTTGCCGCCCAGCCGGCCTCCGCCGCGGTCAGCGGCACCGCCTTCGCGGTCGACAAGTCGACGGCCAAGCCGGGAGACCAGCTGACCCTGACGCTCTCCCTCACCAACAGTGAGGCCAGCCCGATCTACTTCGCCTACGAGGCCGTCCAGCCGACCTGGCCGGCCAACACCCAGGCCGGAGCGTTCTCCATCGTCGGCTGCACCGGCGACACCTCCGACTGCGTGACCAACGGGAACAGCGCCAACTTCCACTTCAACGCGCCGATCGCGCCCGGGGCGACGAAGACCGTCACGCTCACCGTCAAGATCACCGACACTCCCGGGTGGGGCGCCGGGCCGTACACCCTGAACTGGGCGCCGTACGTCTACTACGAGTTCGGCCAGGTCGGCGGCGTCACCACGGCCAAGGACCAGACCTTCACCTTCGGGGTGCCCGAGCTCCAGACCGTGATCAGCTGACCCCGTCCCGTCGACCGCCCCCGCCGTCACCCGACGGCGGGGGTCCGGCGGTTCCGGTCGAGGATGGCGTGAAGAGGACGCGCGCCGGGCCTTCACGGCTTCCTATCCTCTCCGCCATGAAGCCCATCAGCGTGCAACGCCTCGGAGCAATTCTCGCCGCAGTACTGGCACTTGGCGCGATATTCGGCGCGAATCCGGCCTCCGCCGCCGTCCGCGACGACGGCCTGATCACCGGTTTCTCGGCCTCCGTCGACAAGAAGACGGCGGCGCCGGGCGACCAGCTGACCCTGACCCTCTCCCTCACCAACACCGAGACCATCCCCATCGTCTTCGCGTACGAGTACATCGAGCCGAACTGGCCGACCAGCTCGTACCGCAACGCGTTCGCCATCACCGGCTGCGGCGGGGACCAAACGGACTGCACGGTCGCCCCGAGCGGCGACTTCGTCTCCTTCCATCCCACGGCGCCGATCCCGCCGGGCGCCACCCGCACCGTCACGGCCACCGTCCGGATCGTCTCCCCCCTGCCCTGGTCCGTGCCGCTCAGGCTGAACTGGACCCCGTACGCCTACGCCGAGTACGGCTACCCGGCCGTCATGACCAAGAGCGGCCCCCACCTCAACGGCACGCCCGAGCTGGAGACCGTGATCAGCTGACCCCCGCCCCGTCGACCGCCCCCGCCGTCACCCGACGGCGGGGGCCGCCGTTCGCGTCGGCGCCGGAGAGAAGCGGTCGGCCAGCGGCAGGACGGCGAGCACCAGCAGCATCGGGGCGAGCAGCGCCCAGCGGTACGAACTCGCGTCGGCGATCGCCCCGACCAGCGGCGAACCGACCAGGAAACCCACGTAGTTGAAGAGGTTGAGCCGGGCCACCGCGGCATCCGAGTCCGCCGGGAAGAGCCGGCCGCCGGCCGCGAACACCTGCGGGATGATCGCGCAGATGCCGAAGCCCAGCACGGTGAAGCCGGCGATGCCCGCCCAGGCGGCGGGCGCGATCGCGGCCGCCGCGAAGCCGAGCGCGGCCAGCGCGGCCCCGAAGCGGACCACCGGGACGGCCCCGAAGCGCTGCACCGCGCGGTCGCCCAGGGCCCGGCCGAGCAGCATGGCCACCATGTAGCCGAGGTAGGAGAGCTTGGCGAGGTCCTCCCGGCTGCCCAGCCCGTCGGTGAGGTACTTGACGCTGTAGTTGGAGACCGAGGCGTCCGCGATGTACGCGAAGGCCATCGCCAGGCAGAGCGGCAGCAGCGGACGCCAGGGCACGGACCGGGCCGCGGCCGCGGCGGCCTCCCGTACGGCGTCGCCGAGTTCGGCCGGCCCGGCGAAGAACGTGCCGGTCAGCACGGCGAGCGGGGCGACCACCGCGGCGGCCGCGCCGAACAGCACCGGCAGCCCGAGGTCGTAGTGCGAGCCGAGGCCGGCCAGGGCCGCGCCGAGGATGCCGCCGAGGCTGAACGCGGCGTGGAAGCCGATCATGATCGAGCGGCCGTAGCGGTGCTGGAGCCCCACCCCGAGCATGTTCATACTGGCGTCCAGCGCCCCCACCAGCAGCCCGAACGCGCCGAGCGCCAGGGCGAGTTGCCACAGCGCGTCGCCCAGCCCGGCGGCCGCCAGGGCGAGACAGACGGCGGGCTGGACCACCCGCAGCACGGCCCGCGCGCCGGTGCGCTTCACCAGCCGCTCGGAGACGATCGAGCCGACCCCGGCCAGCACCGGCACCGCGGCCAGGAAGACCGGCAGCAGCCCGTCGCTCAGCCCGTACCGGTGCTGGATCTCCGGGATGCAGGTGACCAGCAGGGCGAAGACGGTGCCCTGGAGCAGGAAGCTGACGGCGAGCGCGGCCCGCCCGGCGCGCAGACCGGGCGGGACGGTGGGGGGTGCGGCGCTCAAGCGGACCTCCGGACGACCTCGCTACCGACCGGTAGAACGATGTTGGCGAGAGCGTAGGGGCTGCGCCGCGATTGCGGGAGGGGTCGCGCAAGGACTTCCGCGCGGGCTACTTCCCGCCGGAGGCCAGCTCCCGGGAGCGGTCCCGGGCCGCCTCCAGGGCGCCGAGCAGCGCGGCCCGCACCCCGTGGTTCTCCAGCTCGCGGATCGCCGCGATGGTGGTACCGGCCGGGGAGGTGACCGCCTCGCGCAGCTTCACCGGGTGCTCGCCGGAGTCGCGCAGCATCACCGAGGCGCCGATCGCGGACTGCACGATCAGGTCGTGCGCCACCTGCCGGGGCAACCCGAGCAGGATGCCGGCGTCGGTCATCGCCTCCACCAGGAAGTAGAAGTAGGCCGGCCCCGAGCCGGACAGCGCGGTGGCCGCGTCCTGCTGGGCCTCGGGCAGCCGCAGCGCCTTGCCGACCGAGCTGAAGATCTCCTCGGCGCGCACCAGGTGCTCCTCCCCCGCGTGCGAGCCGGCCGAGATGACGCTCATCCCCTCGTCCACCAGCACCGGGGTGTTGGGCATCACCCGGACCACCGGGGTGCCCGCCGCGAGCCGCTCCTCGAACCAGGCCGTGGGGACGCCGGCCGCGGCCGAGATCACCAGCCGGTCGGCGCCGACGTGCGGGGCCAGCTCCTCCAGCAGGGCGCCCATGTCCTGCGGCTTCACCGCCAGGATCAGGGTGTCGGCGAGCTTGGCGGCCTCGGCGTTGGAGACGGCCACCACCCCGTAGCGGGCGGCGAGTTCGACCGCGCGCTCGGGGCGGCGGGCGGTCACCAGGACGTCGGCCGGGTCCTTGCCGGCCCGCAGCAGACCGGAGAGCAGGGCCTCGCCGATCTTGCCCGTGCCCAGGAAGGCGATCTTCTGTCCGTGCGCTGCGCTGCTGCCCATGGTCCGCTCCTTGCCTCGGTACTGCGGCCATCCTCGCACCGCCCGGGGCGGGGCGCGGGGACCGTCCGCTCCGTGGTCCGCGCCTGGCGCGGAGGAGCCCGCCCCCGGGCGGCGGCGGACTCCGGGCCGGGGCCCGCACGGGATCCGGGCCGAGCCCGAACGGATACCGACCCGGACCCGAACGACCCGCCCCCTAGGGAGAAAACTCGGGGGTTTCCCCTATGGCCTCCGAGCTCCGGCGGGAGCACCGTGGAGCCATGGCACACGACGAAATGTCCCGACGTGAGAACCGGCAACTCGCCGTCGCCTCGGCGACCGTGGGCCCGTGGCGGACCGCCGCGGGGGTCGGTGCGGTGGTGGGGGCGACGGCCCTGGGGATCGGCGCGATCTCCGGGGACTGGTCGCTGAGCATGCTGGCCTCACCGGCCGGCTGGGGCCTGTTCTTCTTCTTCCTGGTCGGGACCGTCGGCGGCCACCTGCGGCGCGACACCTCCGAGCGGCGGCTGCGGCGCTGGGCCAACGAGCACCCCTGGCAGGCGGCGCTCCCGGCGGCCGGCGGGCTGTTCGCGCTGAACACGCTGGCCCAGCTCTTCCTCGGCGACGCGGGCCTGTTCGAGGCCCTCTTCATCTCGCTGCTGCCGGCCGGCCTGCTGCTGGCGGTCGCCGGGGTGGTCGGCTCGGTCAAGCAGGCCCGCGAGAAGGGCTGAAACCGGCCGCGGGACGGGCGGTTCGGACGGACGGACGGACGGTTCGAACAGGTGGTTCGGGCGGTTCGGACGGACGGCAGTCTTCCGAACGAACCCGGCCGAACCGGAACCCGCCCCGCACGAATTCACCAC
Source organism: Kitasatospora sp. NPDC002543 (assembly GCF_053594915.1). Lineage (NCBI taxonomy): Bacteria > Bacillati > Actinomycetota > Actinomycetes > Kitasatosporales > Streptomycetaceae > Kitasatospora > Kitasatospora sp. NPDC002543. The sequence goes on from NZ_JBSFWR010000065.1 coordinate 22,612, forward strand.
GTGGTGTGCCCCCGATCGACGCATCGTCACCCCCCGTCGTCATACTGGCGCGATGCCGATAGCCGAAGATCCGGAACCGCGCCCCGCCGGGGGCGACGAGCCGGACGGGTCCGACCCGTCCGGGGCGGGACGGAAGGACCCGTTCGCCGACCTCGTCCTGGACGAGGAGTTCGTCCGCCGAGCCACCGTCAAGGAACAGAGCGGGCGCACCCGCATACTGTCCGCCCGGTGGAAGCACACCCCGCCAGTCGATCCCGGCGGCCGCCGCTCGGTCAACGACGGCCCGGCGGCGCCCAAGCGCCGGTTCGGCCGCAAGCCGAAGCCCACCGCGCTCGGCCCGTGGGGCGACCCGCGCCCGCGGCGCCGCCTGGAGTGGCGCACGCCGCTCTTCGTCGTGCTGACCGTCGCCGTGCTGCTCGCGGTGCTGAACATCGACGGGCTGCGCGACTGGTACTCGATCAACTACGGCCCGGGCTCCACGGCCGCCCGCCCGCCGGTGCCCACCGCCGCCCCGGAGACCGCCCGGCCGACCACGGCCCCGCCGGCCACCCGCGACGACCAGCCGACCGTCGACCACCCCTGGAAGGGCTCCCCCGCCGAGGGCTGGCTCACCGGCGCCGCCGGCATCGGGCTGCCGGACGCGCACGCCGTCGGGGTGTTCGACGAGAACCAGGTCGCGGCCAAGCTGAAGCTGGTCAAGGACTTCCTGGTCGCCTCGAACCTCGACCCCGATGTGACCGCCGGAGGCCATCCCGAGGCCGCGCTCGCCCTGCTGGACCGCGAGGCGCAGACGAAGCCGGCCAAGGCCCTCGCCACCCCGACCGACGAACTCGAACCGACCTCGTGGTTCTCCCGCTTCGACCGGCGCGACGCGATCCCGGTCGGCGACGTGGTCAAGGTGAAGGGGTGGATGAGCTTCGACAGCGACGGCGAGCGCGGAGTGGTGGTCCACACGGACTACACCTTCGTCTACGCGCTGCGCCCCGGGCCCGAGGCCGGGAAGGCCGCCGCCACCCCGCCCGGTTCACCGCCCGCGGCCCCGGCCGCCCCCGCCGGCGGCGGCGGCGGCGGCGTCGCCAAGCCCGTGAGCCTGCGGATCAGCCCCGCCGAGGACGTCGCGGGAGACACCTGGACGGCCCGGACCATCGTGCGCCGGGTCTCCGACTACCGCTTCTACGACCCGGGCAAGTACCGCGCCAACCCCGAGAAGATCAACATCAGCAAGACCAACGCGAGCTTCGGCAACAGCTCGTGCGTCATCCACGACGGCTTCTTCCACCCGAACTTCCGGCAGTTCGACCAGCCCCACCCCGAGGTGACCGGGCCGACCGTCGACCCCTACGACCAGAGCAAGGAGCTGGGCACCGACCAGGGGTGCGAGGCCACCAGCCGCAGCTGACCGCCGTCAGCGCTTGCGCTTGCCCCGGCTCGGCGCCTTGGCGTCGGGCCGGCGGCTGCGGCTCGCCTGGCGCTTCTCGTGCTGGGCGACGGCCCGCTCGTAGGCGGCCCGCCGGACCGCCTCGCCCGGGGCCTCGACCAGGCTGCGGGCGAAGTAGGCGAGCAGCGAACCGGCCCCGCCGATCAGCCAGACCGCGCCGAGCGACTTGTCCTCGGCCATCCAGCCAGTCAGCTGGTCCTTGCCCTCGGTGAGCACCTTCCAGGTGCGCCGCACGGCCATCATCGAACAGACCGCGATGGCGGCGGTCAGCAGCCCGTTCAGGAAGCCCCCGCCGTCGGAGAGCGCGACGCCCTCCACGCCGAAGCGCAGCAGCAGCACCGCGGCGGCGGCCGCGACCAGGGCACCGGCCGACACGGCGACCCGCCGCGGCCAGTAGCCGTTGTCCCGGTTCAGCCAGCTGGTGCCGAACCAGCGGATCGGCTCCGGCTCGGGGGCGCCGGCGGGGGTGGGGGCGGGGGTGGGGGGCTGCTCGCTCACGCCGTCGATTATCACCCGACCGCCGTACACGGCGAAGGAGCCGTCCCGGCCGGTGGGACGGCTCCTCCTCGTTCCGTGCGGGGCCGGCGCCGTTCCCGTACGGGCCCGGTGTCACGCCGTACGGGCCCGGCGTCGCGCCGGGCGGGGGTCAGCCGAGCTTGGACACGTCGCGGACGGCGCCCTTGTCGGCGGAGGTGGCCATCGCGGCGTAGGCGCGCAGGGCCTGGCTGACCTGGCGGTCGCGGTTCTTCGGCCGGTAACCGCCCGCGGCCTCCAGGGCGCGGCGGCGCTCGGCCAGGACCTCGTCCGGGACCTCCAGGGAGATCCGGCGGCCGGGGATGTCGATGGCGATGGTGTCGCCGTCCTCGACCAGCGCGATGGTGCCGCCGGAGGCCGCCTCCGGGGAGGCGTGGCCGATGGACAGGCCCGAGGTGCCGCCGGAGAAGCGGCCGTCGGTGACCAGCGCGCAGGCCTTGCCCAGGCCCCGGCCCTTGAGGAAGGACGTCGGGTAGAGCATCTCCTGCATGCCCGGGCCGCCCTTGGGGCCCTCGTAGCGGATGACGACGACGTCGCCCTCCTTGACCCGCTTGGCGAGGATCGCCTCGACCGCGTCCTCCTGGGACTCGACCACGACGGCCGGGCCGCTGAAGGTCCAGATCGACTCGTCCACGCCGGCGGTCTTCACGATGCAGCCGTCCTCGGCGAGGTTGCCGTACAGCACGGCCAGGCCGCCCTCCACCGAGTAGGCGTGCTCGACGCTGCGGATGCAGCCGCCGGCGGCGTCGGTGTCCAGCGACTCCCAGCGCTCGGACTGCGAGAAGGCCTCGGCGGAGCGGACGCAGCCGGGGGCCGCGTGCCACAGCTCGACCGCCTCGGCGGACGGCGAACCGCCGCGCACGTCCCAGGTCTTGAGCCACTCGGCGAGCGAGTCGGCGTGCACGGTGTGGACGTCCTCGTTGAGCAGCCCGCCCCGGTACAGCTCGCCGAGGATGGCCGGGATGCCGCCGGCCCGGTGCACGTCCTCCATGTAGTACGAGCCGTTCGGCGCGACCTTGGACAGGCAGGGCACCCTGCGCGAGACGGCGTCGATGGCCCGCATGTCGAAGTCCAGCTCGGCCTCCTGGGCGGCGGCGAGCAGGTGCAGGATGGTGTTGGTCGAGCCGCCCATGGCGATGTCCAGGGCCATGGCGTTCTCGAAGGCGGCCCGGGTGGCGATCGCCCGGGGCAGCACGGAGTGGTCGTCCTGCCCGTAGTGGCGGTCGGCGATCTCGACCACGGTCCGCCCGGCCCGCTCGTACAGGGCCCTGCGGGCGGTGTGGGTGGCGAGCACCGAGCCGTTGCCCGGCAGCGAGAGGCCGATCGCCTCGGTCAGGCAGTTCATCGAGTTGGCGGTGAACATGCCGGAGCACGAGCCGCAGGTGGGGCAGGCGTTCTCCTCGATGATCGCGATGTCCTCGTCGGAGACGTTCTCGTTCACCGCCTGGGAGATCGCGTCGACCAGGTCGAGCTTGCGCACGGTGCCGTCGACCAGGGTGGCCTTGCCGGCCTCCATCGGGCCGCCGGAGACGAAGACGGTCGGGATGTTCAGGCGCAGCGCCGCCATCAGCATGCCCGGGGTGATCTTGTCGCAGTTGGAGATGCAGATCAGGGCGTCGGCGCAGTGCGCGTTGACCATGTACTCGACCGAGTCGGCGATCAGGTCGCGCGAGGGCAGCGAGTAGAGCATGCCGCCGTGGCCCATCGCGATGCCGTCGTCCACGGCGATGGTGTTGAACTCGCGCGGGATGCCGCCCGCCTGCTTGATCGCCTCGGAGACGATCCGGCCGACCGGCTGCAGGTGGGTGTGGCCGGGGACGAACTCGGTGAAGGAGTTGGCGACCGCGATGATCGGCTTGCCGAAGTCCTCGCGGGCTACGCCGGCCGCCCGGAGAAGCGCCCGGGCGCCTGCCATGTTGCGACCGTGGGTGACCGTACGGGACCTCAGCTCGGGCACTGTGCTCCACTCCTTCGGGGCTCTCGCGGGCACCCCGCTGGGTGGGAGGGTACGGGGGCCGCCGTGGGTACCGAGCCTACGCCCGCCGTCCGGCGGGCGGACGGCCCGTCCGCGATGCGGGCAGGCGGCGGGCGGCCCGGTCAGTGGCGCGATCAGTGGCCCCGGGGCAGTGGCCCCGGTCAGCCGGGCTTGACGGCCACGGTGAGGTCGACGGTGAACGGCTCGACCACGTCGCCGTCCGGGAACACCGCGAACAGCGCCTCCCGTTCGGCGGCCAGCACCGGCGCCCGCTCCTCCGGGCTGAGCGAGGCCAGGTAGGAGCGGGAGGTCAGGTCCGTGATCACGTGGTCGACGGTGACCCGCCGCTCCCAGTGCAGCGACGTCCGCTGGACCGCGAGGCCGGCCGGGGCGAAGTGGCCGACGTGGCCGCCGACCCCGCCGTAGCCGTGGTAGCGGTCGGGGAGGGCGGCGGCCATCCGCTCGCTCCTTGCCCGGACCCAGGGCACCGTCTCGTCGTACACGTTCCACCAGGCGGCGACGGCACCGCCCGGCCGCAGCACCCGGACCGCCTCGGGAACGGACTTCTCGGGATACGTCCAGTGGAAGGCCTGGGCGTAGGTGACCAGGTCGGCGGAGTCGTCGTGGAAGGGCAGGTCGTCACCGGTGCCCCGGACCAGCGGCAGGTCGGGCGAGGAGAGCAGGAAGCGGGCGGCCATGCCCGGGCTGGGCTCGACGGCGACCACCCGCGCGCCCCGCGCGGCCAGCAGCCGGGTCGCGATGCCGGTACCGGCGCCGACGTCCAGGACCCGGGCACCGTCGAGGCCGCGGCCCCAGAGCCGCTCCAGCGCGTCGAACAGCGCGTCCGGGTAACCGGGCCGCCCCCGCTCGTACTCGGCGGCGACCCCGCCGAAGCTCGCGGCGGCCTCACGGTAGTTCCGACCCTCCGTCATGCGTCCCCCTCCGTAAGGAAGTTCGTGCCCGGCCGGGCACCCGGCGACTCAGCGTACGCGCGACGGGGTGGCCAGGTGCAAGCGCGTGAAGGCGAGGGCCTCGGCCAGGTCGGCCTCACGTTCGGCGGGGGAGGACGAGCGGCGGGTGTTGACCTCCAGCACCACGTGGCCGTCGAAACCGGTGCGGGCCAGGTGCTCCAGCAGCTCGGCGCAGGGCTGCTTGCCGCGGCCGGGGATCAGGTGCTCGTCCTTGCCGGAGCCGCTGCCGTCGGCCAGGTGGACGTGGGCCAGCCGGTCGCCCATCCGCTCGACCATGGCGAAGGTGTCGATCCGGGAGGTGGCGGCGTGCGAGAGGTCGATGGTGAAGTGCCGGTACTCCTCGTCGGTGACGTCCCAGCCCGGTGCGTACGCGAGCATCTCGCGGTCGCGGTAACGCCACGGGTACATGTTCTCGACGGCGAAGCGGACGTCCGTCTCGCCCGCCATCCGGCCGATGCCCTCGACGAACTCCCGGGCGTACTGGCGCTGCCAGCGGAACGGCGGGTGGACGACGACGGCGCTCGCGCCGAGCTTCTCGGCCGCCGCCCGGGCCCGGACCAGCTTCGTCCACGGGTCGGTGGTCCACACCCGCTGGGTGATCAGCAGGCAGGGCGCGTGCACGGCCAGGATCGGCATCCGGTGGGCGTCGGAGAGCCGGCGCAGGGCCTCGATGTCCTGGCTGACCGGGTCGTTCCAGACCATCACCTCGACCCCGTCGTAGCCGAGCTTGGCGGCCAGCTCGAAGGCGACGGCGGTGCTCGCCGGGTACACCGAGGCGGTGGACAGCACCACCTTGGTGTCGGGGATGTGCAGGGCCGGGTGCCGGGGCAGCACCAGCCGGTCGGTGGTGCGCAGCAGCGGCGGGCGGGCCGCGTCGCGCTTGGCGGCCTTGACCGAGCGGACGGACTGGACGGCGGCTTTGGCGGCGCCGGCGGCCCGGGCGGTGCGGGTCTCCTTCGGGGCGGTCCGCTTCGCGGGGGCCTTCTTGGGGGCGGCCTTCTTCGCGGCGGGACTCTTCGGGGACGGCTTCCCGGCGGCGGTCTTCTTCGCCGCGGTCGTCTTGGCGGCGGTCGTCTTGGCGGCGGTCGTCTTGGCGGCGGTCGTCTTGGCGGCGGTCGTCTTGGCGGCGGCCGTCTTGGCGGCGGCCGACTTCGCGGCAGCCGTCCTCGCGGTGCGCTGGGCGGCCTTGACGGCCTTCGCGGCCTGCTTGGCGGCCTGGGCGGCGGTGGCGCCCGTGACCGCCTTGCCAAGGCGGCGGCGCGGGCCGTCCGGCCGCGACTGCCCGTTCCCGGGAGTGCGGTCCTCCTGCGTTCCGTCCTCGCCCGCTGCTTGCACCACGGGAGACAGCGTAAGCGGAGCACGCGGCGAACGGGGCTGGACGACCGGCGCAGTGACCATCGGCACGTTGTCCCGGGGAGGGCGCCCGGCGGGTCGGTCGGGGGCGGGCCGGTCCGCGGAGGGGAGTCCGGCGGGCGGGCCTCCCGCTGGTGTCCCCGGTACGGGTGCGCGCCCCGCCTACGGAGTGAGCGCCGGGCGGCGACGGTCGGCGGAGCCGTCCATGGCGTCCAGGCGGCGCAGGATGATGCCCTCGCGCAGCGCCCACGGACAGACGTCCAGCTCCTCCAGACCGAACAGGTCCATCGCGGCGTCGGCGACCAGCGCCCCCGCCAGCAGCTGCTTGGCCCGACCCTCCGAGACACCGGGGATCCGGGCGCGCTCGGCGACGGTCATCGCGGACAGCCGGGGCAGCCAGGAGGCCAGCCCGCCGCGGGTGAGCCGACGATCGGCGTACGGGCCGGCGTCGGCGGGGGCGGCACCGGTCATCCGGGCCAGCTGCTTGAAGGTCTTGGAAGTGGCGACCGCGTGCCGCGGCGGGCCGAGCCGGGTGATCTCACCGACCACGGTGGCGAGCTCGGCCCGGATGTGGCGTCTCAGCTCGCGCAGCCCCTCCGGGTCGGCGACGTCCCCCGGCAGCCAGCGGGCGGTCAGCCGGCCGGCGCCCAGCGGCAGCGAACAGGCGACGTCCGGCTGTTCGTCCGGACCGCAGGCGATCTCCAGCGAGCCCCCGCCGATGTCCAGGTTGAGCAGCCGGCCCGAGGACCAGCCGAACCAGCGGCGGACGGCCAGGAAGGTCAGCCGGGCCTCGTCCTGCCCGGACAGCACACGCAGCTCGACGCCGGTCTCGGCGGCCACCCGGCGCAGCACCTCCTCGCCGTTGGCGGCCTCGCGCACGGCGGAGGTGGCGAACGGGAGGATGTCGACGACGCCCTTGTCCTCGGCGACCCGCAGCGAGGAGGCGACGTGGCCGACCAGCCGCTCGACCCCGGCCTCGCTTATCGCACCGTCCCCGTCCAGTAGCTCGGCCAGGCGCAGCTCGGCCTTGTGGGAGTAAGCGGGCAGCGGGGCAGCGCCCGGATGGGCGTCCACCACGAGGAAGTGGACCGTGTTGGAACCTACGTCGAGCACACCGAGTCGCATAACTCTCCACGCTACGCGATCCGGGCCCTGACGAGAGGGGGTGCGGCGGTATTCGTGCTGGTCCGGGGCCGGTCCGTCCCCCACGGGGCGCCCAGGGCGGCGAGGCCCCGCTCCAGGGCGGTGGCGGCCTTCGCCGGGTCGCCGCCGAGCTTCTCGAACTCCCGGCCCTCTCCGCACAGTTCCCACGGCTTGAGGACGAACTCCCCGCCCGCGCGGTCGGACGCCCCGGTGCTGCCGGCTGCCATCCCCGTACCTCCCCGGTACCTCTCCGCAGCGGACCCGGCACCGACCAGGCACCGACCCGGCACCGACCAGACACGGATCCGGTAGCGACTCGGCGCTTGTCCCACGGCGCCCGACGGCCCCCTTCACCCCGCCTCCACCCGGGCGGCTCCACCCGCCACGGGCTCCACCGCCGGTCCCGCCACCGCGCCGCCGCCACCGAAAGCTCTACCCTTGCCGGGTGGCACCAGCAGAAACGTCCAAGAAGAAGGCCAAGGCGAAGCCGAAGGCCTCCCCCGCCCCCGTCGACCTCGCGATGCCGACCCTGCGCCGCGAGATCCCGCGCGACGAGGTCCCGCTCGACTTCCCCCGCGCCTGGGTCGAGTTCGCCGACCCCGCCGACGACGAGCAGGTCTTCCGCTGCGACCTGACCTGGCTGACCTCCCGCTGGTCCTGCGTCTTCGGCCAGGGCTGCCACGGCATCCGCGAGGGCCGCGGCGAGTCGGACGGCTGCTGCACGCTCGGCGCGCACTTCTCGGACGAGGACGACGAGAAGCGCGTCCTGGGGCACGCGGCCCGGCTGACCCCCGAGCTGTGGGAGAACTTCGCCGAGGGCACCGACGCCAAGGGCCGGATCACCTCCGACGGCGGCGTCACCATGCTGGACGAGGACGGCGACCGCCAGACCCGCCGGGTCGGCGGCGCCTGCATCTTCGTGAACAGCCCGGACTTCGCGGGCGGCGCCGGCTGCGCCCTGCACGCGCTCGCCCTCAAGGAGGGCCGCGAGCCGCTGGAGACCAAGCCGGACGTGTGCTGGCAGCTGCCGATCCGCCGCACCTACGACTGGATCGACCGCCCCGACGACACCCGCTACCTCCAGGTGTCGATCGGCGAGTACGACCGCCGGGGCTGGGGCCCGGGCGGCCACGACCTGCACTGGTGGTGCACCGGCGCCCCGGCGGCCCACCAGGGCGCGGAGCCGGTGTACGTCAGCTACCGCCCGGAGCTCACCGAGCTGATGGGCAGGGCGGGGTACGAGGTGCTGGCGCGGCTGTGCGAGGAGCGGATCGCGACCAAGGGCGACCGCAAGGTGGCCCCGCACCCGGCGGACCCGGCCAAGAAGTCCAAGGCCAGGTGACGCACCGGACCGGGTGACGCACCGGACCGGGCGGCTCGTCGGAGGGCGCCCGGTCCCGACCGGGCCGACCGGTGCCCGCCGCACCGGGCGGCCTACTTGTCGATGTCCCCGACCACGAAGAACATCGACCCCAGGATCGCCACCATGTCCGCGACCAGCGTCCCCGGCAGCAGCTCGGTCAGCACCTGGACGTTGTTGAAGGACGCCGAGCGCAGCTTGAGCCGCCACGGCGTCTTGTCGCCGCGCGAGACCAGGTAGTAGCCGTTGACCCCGAGCGGGTTCTCGGTCCACGCGTAGGTGCTGCCCTCGGGCGCCTTGAGCACCTTGGGCAGCCGCTGGTTGACCGGGCCGGGCGGCAGCGCGGCGAGCTTGTCGAGGCAGGCGTCGGCGAGGTCCAGCGAGTTGAGGGTCTGCTCCAGCAGGCACTCGAAGCGGGCCAGGCAGTCGCCCTCCTCGCGGGTGACGACGGTGAGCACCTGCCGCAGTTCCTCGGAGCCGTACGCCAGGTAGGGGTCGTCGCGGCGCAGGTCGAGGTCGAGGCCGCTGGCCCGGGCGATGGGGCCGCTGACGCCGTACGCCTGGGCCTGCGCGCGGGTGAGGACGCCGACGCCGGCGGTGCGGGCGCGGAAGATCTCGTTGCCGAGGACGAGGTCCTCGAAGACGGGCAGTTGCGAGCGCACGGTGGCGACGGCGGTGCGGACCCGGCCGAGCCAGCCGGCCGGCAGGTCCTCCTTGAGGCCGCCGACCCGGTTGAACATGTAGTGCATCCGGCCGCCGGAGGCCTCCTCCAGCACGTGCTGGAGGTCCTCGCGGCCGTTGAAGGCGTGGAAGACCGGGGTGATCCCGCCGAGTTCCAGGGGGTACGAGCCGAGGAACATCAGGTGGTTGAGCACCCGGTTGAGTTCGGCGAGCAGGGTGCGGATCCACACCGCCCGCTCGGGGACCTCCATGCCGAGCATCCGCTCGACGGCCGTGACGACGCCGAGTTCGTTGGAGAAGGCGGAGAGCCAGTCGTGCCGGTTGGCCAGCATGATGATCTGCCGGTAGTCCCGGGCTTCGAACAGCTTCTCCGCGCCCCGGTGCATGTAGCCGATCACCGGCTCGGCGCTCACGATGCGCTCGCCGTCGAGCAGCATCCGCAGCCGCAGCACGCCGTGGGTGGCCGGGTGCTGCGGGCCGATGTTGAGCACCATGTCGGTGGTGCCCGCCGCGCCGGTGAAGTTCTCGGCTCCCGCCCCGATGCCGACCGTGGTCTCCCTCATGCCCCCAGAGTCTGCCATCCCGGCAGGCCCGCCAAGCTCACCGGTTCCGTCATGCGGACGGCCTGCACCAGCCACCCGAAGGCGCCCAGTCCGCCCGGGTCGGTCAGCTCGGCCCCCTCCCCGGCCGCGCTCAGCGCCCGCAGGTAGCCGGCCGGGTCGCTGCCGGCCAGCGTGAGCGGCGGGCGCCCGCCGCTCACGCCGAGCGCCCGCAGCGCCTCCCGCTGCGTCGTCCACAGGCTGTGGAGACCGGGCACGGCGGCGGAGTCCAGCGCGACGTGGGCGGTGACGTCGCAGGAGCCGTCCGGCACCGGGGACACCTCCCGGCCGTCCCGGAAGCCGGCGTAGGTGCCGAACGGCGGGCGCCGCCCGGCGGTGTGCCCGTAGTCGACGGCGACGGCCAGGCCGCGCTCCAGCCCGGCCACGGCCCGCGCCCAGGCGGCGTCCCGGGGGCCGCCGAACTCCACCGCCTCGCCGGGCTCCGCGACCGGCCACCAGCGCTCGGCCCAGGCCGCGTCGGCCGCCGAGACCGGCTCGCCGAGTCGGGTGTCGCCGGTCGCGGTGTCCACCTCGACGTAGCGCAGCACCCCGTCCTCGTCCACCTCCCCGGCGTCCAGCGGGACGTTGTCCAGCCACTCGTTGGCGAACAGCAGCCCGGTCACCCCTCGCGGCGGCTCGTCCGTCCACAGGGCTGTGGACGGCAGACCGTCCGGCCGCCCGGCGATCTCCACGCCGTACGGGCGCAGCCGCGCCAGCACCGGCGCGGGCAGCTCGGCCAGGACACCGGTGAGCAGTTCGCCCCGCCCGGCCCCGACGTCGACCAGGGCCAGCTCCTCCGGACGGCCGAGGGCCTCGTCAACCTCCAGGAGCAGCCGGGCCACCGCACGGGCGAACCTCGGCGAGGCGTGCACGGAGGTGCGGAAGTGCCCGGCCGGGCCCTCCGGCCTGCGGTAGAACCCCCGCCCCGGTTCGTACAGGGCCTGTTCCATGGCGGGTGCCCACCGCGTCCAAGTCATGGGAGGCGACGCTACCGGGCCGGGGGCGGGCCCTCCCCATCGGAGCGGGTGCTTCTCCGACCTACGGAGTAGGACGGATCGCCCTACCGGCGGACCTGGGCACGCCAAGCGACTGCCTACGCTGGACACGTGCATCGACTCAACGCCTGGCTCCGCCGTCACCCCATGGTGGTCGACGCCGCATGGGCGGCGATCGTGCTCTTCTTCGGACTGATCCCGAACGAGGCCGCCCTCGACGAGGGCTGGCGCTTCGACGTCTCGATCGCGGTCGCCGTGGTGCTGCCGCTGCTGATGGTCTTCCGGCGGCGCTACCCCGATCTCACGGTGGCCACCGCCGCCGGCATCGGCGTCGGCCAGGTGGCCGTGAACGTGGCCCCCGGCTTCTCCTCGATCGCCTACCTGGTCTTCGCCTACACCGGCGCCGCCTTCGGCCGGAAGTGGACCTCCCGGCTGGCCCTGGCGGCCGGCCTGGCCGCCGGGCCGCTGGTGTTCTGGCAGATGAAACCGGTGAAGACGGTCTTCGACCGGGCCGGCGACGCCCACACCCGCCCCTACGGCTTCGGCGAGGCGGCGCTGATCACGCTGCTGATGAGCACGCCGTTCATCCTCTGCTGGGCCTGGGGCCGGCTGACCAGGGTGCGCCGCGCCTACCTGACCGAGCTGGAGGACCGCGCCGCCCGGCTGGAACGCGAGCGGGACGCCCAGTCCAAGGTGGCGGTCGCCGCCGAGCGGGCCCGGATCGCCCGCGAGCTGCACGACGTGGTCGCGCACAACGTCTCGGTGATGATCGTCCAGGCCGACGGCGCCGCGTACGTCATGGACAACTCCCCGCAGCAGGCGAAGGAGGCGCTCGGCACCATCGCCTCCACCGGCCGCCAGGCGCTGGTCGAGATGCGCCGCCTGCTGGGCGTGCTGCGCACCTCCGACACCAAGGCCGAGGAATACGTTCCGCAGCCGGGCGTCGAGGAGCTGCCGGAGCTGCTGGAGCAGGTCCGCACGGCCGGACTCGACGTGGACTACGCCACCTCCGGGCAGCCGCGCGAGCTGCCGCGCGGCGTCGAGCTGACCGTCTACCGGATCGTCCAGGAGGCGCTCACCAACGTCCGCAAGCACGGCGGCCCCGACGCGCACGCCCGGGTCGCGGTGGACTTCGGCGAGCGCGAGCTGGCCGTCCTGGTGGAGGACGACGGCCGCGGCAGCACCGACGAGCACCTGACCGCCGGCGGCGCGGACGGCCTCGGCCACGGCCTGATCGGCATGCGCGAACGGGTCGGCATGGTCAGCGGCAGCCTCGACGTGGGCCCCCGCCCCGGCGGCGGCTTCCGGATCCGCGCCGTCCTGCCGCTCAAGGCGGCCCACTAGCCCCGTCCGTCGTCCACCCCCTCCAAGGAGTCCCACCTTGACCATCCGCGTGATGCTCGTCGACGACCAGGAACTGCTGCGCACCGGTTTCCGGATGATCCTCCAGTCACAGGGCGACATCGAGATCGCCGCCGAGGCGGGCGACGGCGCGCAGGCCCTGGAGAAGCTGCGGCACACCGAGGTGGACGTGATCCTCATGGACGTCCGGATGCCGCGGCTGGACGGCGTCCAGGCGACCCGCCGGATCTGCCTGGCCGAGGACGGCAGCCCGCTGCCCAACGCCCCCCACGTGCTCATCCTCACCACCTTCGACCTGGACGAGTACGCCTTCGCCGCGCTCAAGGCCGGTGCCAGCGGCTTCCTGCTCAAGGACGTCCCGCCGACGGAGCTGGTGGCCGCGATCCGCGCGGTGCACGGCGGCGACGCCGTGGTCGCCCCGACCACCACCCGCCGGATGATCGACCGCTTCGCCGAGGTGCTGCCCACCCCGCAGAGCGCGCCCGGCTCGGACGTCCTCGGCCCGCTGACCGAACGCGAGCGGGAGGTGTTCCTGCTGGTCGCCCAGGGCCTGTCGAACGGCGAGATCGCGGCCCGGCTGGTGCTCTCCGAGGCCACCGTGAAGACCCACGTCGGCCGGATCCTGGCCAAGCTGGGCCTGCGCGACCGGGTCCAGGCCGTGGTGCTGGCGTACGAGGCCGGACTGATCCGGGCCGGGGCCTCGGACTAGCGACGCCCGTACACTGGGGCGGTACGTCCGGTACCCGTCGAGGACCGGAACGGTCATTCAGGACAAGGGTGGACATGGGTTCGTCCGACTTCAGCGAGTTCGCCCCGTACGGCGATCCCGGTGACCCGGGCAACCGCCCGGCCCGGCTGGCCGTCGGCGTGGTCGGCACCGGCCGGGTCGGCCCCGCGCTGGGCGCGGCGCTCCAGCTCGCCGGGCACACCGTGGTCGCCGCCTCCGGGGTGTCCGCCACCTCCCGCCGCCGGGCCGAGGCGCTGCTGCCGGGCGTGCGGGTCGTCACCCCGCCGCAGGTGCTGGCCGCCGCCGACCTGGTGCTGCTGACCGTCCCCGACGACGCGCTGGCCGACCTGGTGGCCGGGCTGGCCGCCACCGGCGCGGTCCGCCCCGGCCAGCTGGTCGTGCACACCTCCGGCGCGCACGGCGTGGCCGTCCTGGAGCCCGCCACCCGGGCCGGGGCGCTGCCGCTGGCCCTGCACCCGGCGATGACCTTCACCGGCACCTCGGTGGACCTGGCGCGGCTGGCCGGCTGCCCGTTCGGCGTGACCGCCCCGGAGGAGCTGCGGCCGGTCGCCGAGGCCCTGGTGGTGGAGATGGGCGGCGAGCCGGAGTGGGTGCCCGAGGGGGTCCGCCCGCTGTACCACACCGCCCTCGCGCACGGCGCGAACCACCTGGTCACCCTGGTCGCGCAGGCGATGGACCTGCTGCGCACGGCCGGCGTCGCCGAGCCCGGCCGGATGCTCGGCCCGCTGCTGGGCGCCGCCCTGGACAACAGCCTGCGGGCCGGCGACGCGGCCCTCACCGGCCCGGTCGCCCGGGGCGACGCGGGCACCGTGCGGCGCCACCTGGCGCAGCTCAGTACGGTGTCCCCGGACATCCCGGCGGCCTACCGGGCGATGGCCCGCGCCACCGCGCAGCGGGCACTCGCCAACGGAACGATCGACGAAACGTCGGCGGCGGCGCTGCTGGACGTACTGAACGAGGAGAAGCGCTAGATGGCACGCGGTAAGCAGTCGAACAAGCCCCAGCGGACGCCGAAGGTCCACCGGGCCGTCGTCACCCGCACCGTGGACGACTTCGAGGCCGCGTTCTGGCCGGACGAGCAGCCGGTGGACAACGCGGTCGTGATGACGATGGGCGCGCTGCACGAGGGCCACGCCGCGCTGATCCGGGCCGCCCGCAAGCAGGTCGGCCGGGACGGCCGGGTCGCGGTGACGGTCTTCGTCAACCCGCTCCAGTTCGGCCCGGGCGAGGACCTGGAGCGCTACCCGCGCACCCTCGACGAGGACGTGAAGCTGGCCGAGGAGAGCGGCGCCGACGTGGTGTTCGCGCCGTCCGCCGAGGAGGTCTACCCGAACGGCGAGCCGCAGGTGCGCATGGTGGCGGGCCCGATGGGCGAGCGCTACGAGGGCGCCACCCGGCCCGGCCACTTCGACGGCGTGCTGACCGTGGTCGCCAAGCTGCTGCACATCACGGACCCGGACTTCGCGTTCTTCGGCGAGAAGGACGCCCAGCAGCTGGCGATCATCCAGCGGATGGTCGCGGACCTGGACTTCGACGTCGAGATCGTCGGCGTGCCGACCGTCCGCGAGGAGGACGGCCTGGCGCTGTCCTCGCGCAACCGCTACCTCTCGGCGGAGGAGCGCGACCGGGCGCTCGTCCTCTCCAAGGCCCTGTTCGCGGGCCGGGACGCCGCCGCGCAGGGCCCGAAGGCCGTCCGCGAGGCCGCCTCGGCCGTCCTGGACGGCGCCGAGGGCGTCACCCTGGACTACCTCGCCCTGATCGACCCGCACGACTTCTCGGAGGCGGCGGACGACTTCCAGGGCGAGGCGGTGCTGGCCGTCGCCGCGAAGGTGGGCCCGACCCGCCTGATCGACAACGTCCGCATCATCGTTCGGTAGTACCGACAGCAATCCCCTTCAGGCATGCACTCACAGGAGGCGTGACCCGCAATGCTCCGCACCATGCTCAAGTCCAAGATCCACCGGGCCACCGTGACCCAGGCCGACCTGCACTACGTGGGATCCGTCACGGTGGACGAGGACCTGCTCGACGCCGCCGACCTGCTCCCCGGCGAGCTGGTCCACATCGTCGACATCGACAACGGCGCCCGGCTGGAGACCTACACCATCGCCGGCCCGCGCGGCTCCGGCGTGATCGGCATCAACGGCGCCGCCGCCCGCCTGGTCCACCCCGGCGACCTCGTCATCCTCATCGCCTACGGGCAGATGGACACGGCCGAGGCCAAGGGCTACGAGCCGAAGGTCGTCTTCGTGGACGGGCACAACCGGATCACCGGCTTCGGCGGGGACCCGGCCGAGGCCCCGGAGGGCACCGGACTGCTCCGCGGTGACAGGGCGTACGGTGACCGCACCGGCGCGGCCACCGCCGGCGCCCGCTGAAGGAGCCACTGAGCCATGTCCGTCACGCACCGCCTCACCGCGCCGACCCCCGGCTGGACCGCCACCACCGACGTGGTCGTGGTCGGATCCGGGGTGGCCGGCCTCACCGTCGCGCTCAACGTCCGCAAGGCCGGCCTGCGGGCCATGGTGGTCACCAAGGCGATGCTGGACGAGGGTTCCACCCGCTGGGCCCAGGGCGGCATAGCCGCCGCCCTGGGTGAGGGCGACACCCCCGAGCAGCACCTGGACGACACCCTGGTGGCGGGCGCCGGAATCTGTGACGAGGAGGCCGTGCGCACCCTCGTCACCGAGGGCCCGGACGCCGTCCGCCGGCTGATCGCGGCCGGTGCCGACTTCGACCGCGGCGAGGACGGCGAGATCCTGCTCACCCGCGAGGGCGGCCACCATCGCCGCCGGATCGTGCACGCGGGCGGGGACGCCACCGGCGCCGAGGTCTCGCGCGCCCTGGTCGCCGCCGTCCGCACCGACCCCGACCTCGAACTGATCGAGCACGCCCTCGTCCTGGACCTGCTGACCGACGCCGAGGGCCACGCCGCCGGCCTGACCCTGCACGTGATGGGCGAGGGCACCCGCGACGGCGTCGGCGCCGTCCGGGCCCGCGCGGTGGTGCTCGCCACCGGCGGCATGGGCCAGGTCTTCTCCGCCACCACCAACCCGGCCGTCTCCACCGGCGACGGTGTGGCGCTCGCCCTGCGGGCCGGCGCCGCCGTCACCGACCTGGAGTTCGTCCAGTTCCACCCGACCGTGCTCTGGCTCGGCCCGGAGGCCGAGGGCCAGCAGCCGCTGATCTCCGAGGCCGTGCGCGGCGAGGGCGCCCACCTGGTGGACGCGGACGGCGTGCGGTTCATGGTCGGGCAGCACGAGCTGGCCGAACTGGCCCCGCGCGACATCGTCGCCAAGGCGATCACCCGGCGCATGCAGGAGCGCGGCACCGACCACATGTACCTGGACGGGCGGCACTTCGGCGCCGCGATGTGGGAACAGCGCTTCCCGACCATCCTCGCCACCTGCCGCTCGCACGGCATCGACCCGGTGACCGAGCCGATCCCGATCTCCCCGGCCGCGCACTTCGCCTCCGGCGGGGTCGTCACCGACCCGCACGGCCGGACGTCCGTCCCGGGCCTGTACGCCTGTGGCGAGGTCGCCTGCACCGGGGTGCACGGCGCCAACCGGCTGGCCTCCAACTCCCTGCTGGAGGGCCTGGTCTTCGCCGAGCGGATCGCCGCCGACCTGGCCGAGCGGCACGCGGCCGGCGGACTGCCCGAGCGCACCGTGGACGTCGAGGCCGTCCGGTCCGCGCACGCGGTCCCGCTGCCGGCCTCCGAGGCGCGCGCCGAGATCCAGCGGCTGATGTCGCGCGGCGCCGGCGTGCTGCGCTCGGCCGCCTCGATGGCCGACGCGGCGGCGGGCCTGGTCCTGCTCGCCGAGCAGGCGTACGCGCACGTGGCCGAGGAGAAGCCGGCCGACCCCCGGGTGGAGACCTGGGAGGCCGCCAACCTGCTGACGGTCGCCACCGCCCTGGTCGCGGCCGCCCGGCAGCGCGAGGAGACCCGCGGCTGCCACTGGCGCGAGGACTTCCCCGAGCGCGACGACGCCCACTGGCGGCGCCACCTGATCACCACCCTCGCCGCCGACGGCGGCCCGGTCAGCACCCCTGAGGAGCAGTAGAACCATGACCCACTCCCACGAGGAACTCCCGATGGCCGGCGGCTGCGGCGACGGCTGCGCCTGCGGGGACGGCGAGGGGTACGAGACCGGCCTGGACCCGCAGCTGGCCGAGCTGCTGGAGCGGGCCGGGCTGGACCCGGTCGAGGTCGAGGACATCGCCACCCTGGCGCTGGCCGAGGACCTGGCCGGCGGCGAGGACGTCACCTCGGTGGCGACCGTGCCCGCCGAGTCCGTCGCGACCGCCGACTTCACCGCCCGCCAGGCCGGCGTGGTGGCGGGCCTGCGGGTCGCCGAGGCGGTCGTGTCGCTGGTCTGCGAGGAGGAGTTCGAGGTCGAGCGGCACGTCGAGGACGGCGACCGGGTGGAGGCCGGCCAGGTGCTGCTCTCGGTCCGCTCCCGCACCCGCGACCTGCTGACCGCCGAGCGCAGCGCGCTCAACCTGCTCTGCCACCTGTCCGGCATCGCCACCGCCACCCGCGCCTGGGCGGACGCCCTGGAGGGCACCGGCGCGGTGGTCCGGGACACCCGCAAGACCACCCCGGGCCTGCGCGCGCTGGAGAAGTTCGCGGTGCGCTGCGGCGGCGGCGCCAACCACCGGATGGCGCTCTCGGACGCCGCGCTGGTGAAGGACAACCACGTGATCGCGGCCGGCGGCGTGGCCGAGGCCTTCCGGGCCGTCCGGGCCGCGTACCCGGAGCTGCCGGTCGAGGTGGAGGTGGACACCCTGGAGCAGATCCCGCCGGTGCTGGAGGCCGGGGCGGACCTGATCCTGCTGGACAACTTCACCGTCGGACAGCTGAAGGAGGCCGTCGCGCTGGTGGCCGGCCGGGCGAAGCTGGAGGCCTCCGGCGGACTGGCCCTGGCCGGTGCGCGCGAGGTCGCCCAGACTGGTGTCGACTACCTGGCCGTGGGCGCGCTCACCCACTCCTCGCCGATCCTGGACATCGGCCTGGACCTGCGCGCCTGACCGTCAGGTCGAACGAAGACCCGTCCCGACTCGCAGAAAGCGCCCCATGCTCCTCACCATCGACGTCGGCAACACCCAGACCACACTCGGCCTGTTCGACGGCGAGGACGTGGTGGAACACTGGCGGATCTCCACCGATTCGCGCCGCACGGCCGATGAACTGGCCGTGCTGCTGCAGGGGTTGATGGGCAACCACACCGCGGTCCGGGAGGCCGCGGTGGAGGGCCTGGCGATCTGCTCGTCCGTCCCCGCCGTGCTCCACGAGCTCCGCGAGGTGACCCGCCGCTACTACGGCGACGTCCCCGCGGTGATCGTGGAGCCCGGCGTGAAGACCGGGGTGCACGTCCTGATGGACAACCCCAAGGAGGTCGGCGCGGACCGGATCGTCAACGCGCTGGCCGCCAACCACCTGTACGGCGGCCCGTGCATCGTGGTCGACTTCGGCACCGCGACCACCTTCGACGCCGTCAACGCGCGCGGCGACTACGTCGGCGGCGCGATCGCCCCCGGCATCGAGATCTCGGTCGAGGCGCTCGGCGTCCGCGGCGCCCAGCTGCGCAAGATCGAGCTGGCCCGCCCGCGCAACGTGATCGGCAAGAACACCGTCGAGGGCATGCAGTCCGGCATCCTCTACGGCTTCGCCGGCCAGGTCGACGGCCTGGTCGAGCGGATGGCCCGGGAGCTCGCCAAGGACCCGGACGACGTCCAGGTGATCGCCACCGGCGGCCTGGCCCCGCTCGTCCTCGGCGAGGCCACCACCATCGACGTGCACGAGCCCTGGCTGACCCTGATCGGCCTGCGCCTGGTGTACGAGCGCAACCGTCCCGCGAGCTGAGCGGAGTTCAGTTCCCGGGGGTCGGGAAGCCCGGCAGGGTGGCCGGTCCGGTCGCCGGGGCCGTCGGGAAGCCCGGCAGGGCGGAGGACGCCGGGCCGCTCGCCGGCCCCCCGGCGGCGGGCGGGGCGACGGTCGCCGCGGACCCCTCGGGCAGCGGCCGGAAAGGGGTCGGCGGGAGGGGCGCGAGGCTCCCCATGAGCGACGGCGGGAGGGTCACCGGGCCGTCCGCGACCGGCGGCGGGACGGTGACCTGGGTCGTTCCGGGCAGCGGGGTCGGCTTCCCCGCGCGCCGGTCCGGGATGGCCGCCATGACCCGCTTCCAGCGCGGGTCCTTCACCACGGCGGCGAGCTGGTCCACGGTCAGCGGCGGGTCGGTGCGGGTGATCGGCGCGCCCCGCTCCAGCGGCTCGCGGTTCCACTCCTGGAGCATCATCCGGTAGCCGTTCCCGGACAGCACGGCGGCCCACGTCTTCGAGCCGGCCGGCTCGTTGTCCCGGGTGGCGGCCTGGTAGAGCTGCAGGTGGCTGCCGTCCGGGAGGTCGGAATCGGCGCAGGAGTCACCGCCCGTCGGCGCGGCCGGGCAGGGCTTGGACGCCGCCCCACCCGCGTCACGCATGATCCAGAACAGGAACTGCGCCGCTCCCCGTCCGTCGTCCAGCACCAGCCGCAGCTGCGGGGTGTCGCTCTCGGTCCCGCGGGCCTCGCCCACCTTCACCGTCACCGTGCCGGGCGGCAGGAGTTCGATGAGCATCTGCTCGAACTCCGGGCCGGTGACCCCGGCCACGGGGGTCGCCGACGCCCCGCCCGACGCCGCGCCCGACGCCGCGCCGACCACGGCCGGGCCCCCGCCCGGCAGCAGGCCGCCGAGCGCGGCTCCGCCCACCCCGACCAGGGCCAGGGCGGCGGCGCCGACCGCGGTGCCCGCCCGCCGGCGGCGACGCAGCCGGCGGCCGTACGACCAGCCGGTGTCGACCAGCCGGGTGCCGTCGGTGTCGTAGGCCGCACCGGCCCTGCCGATGGCCTCCGTGAAGGCCCGCTCGAACCGCTCCTCGGGCCCGTCGTGCTCTGCGGACATGCTGAACCAACCTCTCTACCGATCGAGTTGACGTGATGTGCGGGCGGGCCGACGGCTCAGCGCCCGGCGAGCTCGTCGAGGCTGCCGCCGAGCACCGCGCGGATCCGGCCGAGCGCGCGGTGGGACTGGGTCCGGACGGCGCCCGGGGTGCTGTGCAGGACCGCGGCGGTCTCCTCGACGCTGCGGTCCTCCCAGTAGCGGAGCACCAGCACCGCCCGGTCGCGCGGCGCGAGCCGGCCGAGCGCGTCCACCAGGGTCAGCCGCAGTTCCGGGTCGCCCTGCGGGGCCGCGCCGTCCGGCACCTCGCCGACCGGCCGCTCGCCGCTGGAGCGGCGGCCGCGGTGCGAGAGGAAGGCCCGCACCAGCACGGTGTGGGCGTACCCGGCCGGATTGTCGATCCGGCGCCCGGCCCCGAACCAGGAGGTGCGGTGCCACTGGGCGTAGACCCGCCCGAGCGCCTCCTGCACCAGGTCCTCGGCGAGGTGGGTGTCCCCGCCGGTGAGCAGGCAGGCCGAGCGGTAGAGCGGTCGCGCGCGGGTGGCCGCGAAGGCCTGGAAGTCCTCGTCCCGCCGCCCGCCCCGGGCCGCCTTCTCCTGACCGTCCGGTTGCATCCTGCCCGGCCCCCTCGTTCGCTCTCCCCTGACACCTGAATGACCCGGTGCACCTCGGGCGGCGTTACAGGCGGCGACGAAAGGTTTTTTCACCAGGCCGAACGTGGGTGGTTCGGCGCGAGGTTACCGACAAATCGGATATTCCTCACGTAGTGTCAGCCCATGCCTACGCCACACGGATCGCGCGGCGGCATGGCCTTCAGCGCCGACGAAGTCCGCGTGCTGCGCCGAGCCCTCGCCCAAGCCCTGCACCCCGCCGTCCCCGTCCACCTCCAGGGACCCGCCCGGCCGGCCTTCGCCGGGCCCTGCGCCGAACTCTGGGCGGAGGACGTCCAGGACGCCCTGCGCCTGACCGAGGCGATCGACGAGGCCGTCCACGAGGGCGGCCGGCTGCGCGCCTTCCTGCTCGCCGACCTCGGGCGCTACCGGTCCGCCCTGCCCGGCAGCGCCCCCGGCTACCTGGAACGGCTGGAGGAGGCGGTGAGCGACGGGTACCTGCCCGGTCCGGAGGACCTCACCGCACTGCGCGGGCTGACCCGCCAGCCCTGCGGCCACGGCGAGCGGGCCCGCCGCTCCCGGCTCGCCGGGCGCTGCCACGCACTGGCCGAGGCCGCCGTCCGCGAGCGGCTCGCCCTGCACACCGGGGCGCCCCGCCACCTGGTGGCCGTACCGAGCCCCGCCGCACCCCCGCACAGTCACCCCACCCCTGTAGGAGGACGGACCACCATGAGCAGCACCGACTCCCGCCCGGAGCAGCCCGCCGCCGCGAAGAACCCGCCCCGTCCGCACCGGATGCCCACCCCCGCCGAACTGTTCGGCCGCCGCCCCAAGCCCCCCGCCCCGCCCGCCGACCGGTCCCCCGAGGACGTCGAGGGCATCGAGGACGTCGAACTCGCCACCGGAACCGGCTGAGCCGCGCCGACCCCACGCGCAGGGGTGGTGGGTCCGAGGACCCGCCACCCCTGCGCGTTCGCACCGCCACACATCGTTGCCCAACAGCAATCAATGGCGGAGCCACAGTGATCATCATGCTGGTATGACTGTGCGGCCGGAGTGGATCTCCGGCGGGGGCGGGCACGGAATTCCTTCACCGACCGGCGACATCACGGGCGACTTCACCCTCGCCGGTCGGTGCGCCGGTCCCGAACCACGCGCGGATCGCCGCCGTTCGCTCCCCGACACTCGACGTGCAACCACTGGAGCACGGATGGACCTCTCCTCCGGCCGCGGCGCCTTGCTGCGCCGCGTCGTCACCGGCGGCACCCTGATCCTCGCCCTCGCCTCGGCCGGACTGCCGGCCTCGGCCGCCCCGGCCGCCCCGGCCGCCTCCCCCGGTGACCCGGTACCCCCGGCCGCCGCCCAGCCGGGCCGGTTCGTCCAGACCGAGCTGACCCGGGTGCTCGACACCCGCGCGGCGATCGGCGTTCCGGGCGTGCAGCCGCTCGGCGAGGACAGCACGCTGCGCTTCCAGGTCGGACAGCTCGCGCCGAACGCCAAGGCCGTGGTCCTGAACGTCACCGCGACGGACACCACCGGCGACAGCTACGTCACCGTCCACCCCGACGGCAAGCCGCGGCCGACCACCTCGAACCTCAACTTCACCCCGGGCCGTACGGTGGCCAACCTGGTCACCGTCCCGGTGTCCAACGGGTACGTCGACATCTACAACCACCTCGGCACGGCCGACCTGGTGGCCGACCTGTTCGGCTACTACACCGACGACACGGCGGCAGCCGGCTCGACCTTCCAGCCTGTCACCCCGTCCCGGGCCCTGGACACCCGCACCACCGGCCCCGACGGCAGCGCCGAGCCGGTGGGCACCGACGGCACGGTCAACGTCAAGCTGGCCGGCCGCAACCGCGTCCCCGCCATCGGGGCCACCGCCGTGGTGCTCAACGTCACCGCCACCGACACCAGCGACGCCAGCCACCTGACGGTCTACCCGCACGGGACCACCCGGCCGGTCACCTCGAACCTCAACTTCGCCGCCGGCGACACCGTTCCCAACCTGGTGACGGTGCCGCTCGGCGCTGACGGCAGCATCGACCTGTACAACCACCTCGGTTCGGCGAACCTCGTCGTGGACGTGTTCGGCTTCTACACCGGAGCACCCAGCGGCTCCGGCTTCACCCCGACCGGCCCGACCCGGGTCGTGGACACCCGGGCCCCCGGCCGAGGACCGGTCGGCCCGGGCGGCGTGCTCAGCTGGCCGGTGGGCGAGGGCTCCGGCCTGGCCTCCACCAAGGTGAGCGCCGTCGTGCTCAACGTGACCGCCACCGGCCCCACCGCCGCCGGCCACTTGGACGTCTACCCGAACGCCAGCCCCCGGCCGAGCAGTTCGAACCTCAACTACACCGCGGGCCAGACCGTGGCCAACTCCGTGATCGTCCCGGTCGACGACTCCGGGATCGTGAACTTCTACAACAACTCCGGCTCGGTGGACGTCGTGGTCGACCTGTTCGGCTACTTCACCGCCCCGCAGGGCGGACCGACCGGGCTGTCGATGGGAGACGCCCCCTCGACGGTGGCCTGTGGCGCCGCCAGCCCAGGGCGCTGGCTCGTTCCGGGCAACTACAGCACCGGCTTCAACGCCACGACGAGCGCTCTGCCCGGCGCCACCGGCCAGGTGTGGACGCAGGTCGTGATGACCGGCCCGGCCGGTACCAGGACCTACGCGAGCAAGGCCGTCGACCACGCCGATCCGGCCGTCACCTCCACCCGGGTCCCCCTGGCGGACCTGCAGAACGGCTCCGCCTACAGCTGGTACGCGTACACCACCGACGGCGTGCACAGCTCGGCGGCCGGCGCGCCGTGCTACTTCCGGTACGGCGGCGACCCCGGCTTCCAGGTCTCGATCTCGGACCCCGGGCCGATCCACTCGGGACAGACCGTTCGGCTCACGCTCACCGCGGCCACCAACGACCTCGAACCCGGGCTCCAGGCGGCCACGTTCCGCTACGGCTTCGACGCCTACAGGCTGGACCGCACCGCTGCCGCGACCGACGGCAGCGCGACGGTCGACATCCCGATGAACGGGTGGGGCACCCGGATCCTCTACCTCGAGGTCACGAGCGCCGACGGCACCCGGACCTCCCGGGCGAACAAGACCTTCTACGTGATCTCCAACTGACCCGCCGATCCGGGGGAGGCCGCCCGTCGCGGCCTCCCCCGCGGCAATCCCGGCGCGGAGCACCACGTGTGGCTGGCTACCCTTGTGGGGTGAGCGATCAGAGCCTTGTTCCCGCGACCGACGACCTTCCCGAGCAGATGCGCGTCCGGCGCGAGAAGCTGGACCGGCTCCGGGCGGCCGGCGTCGACCCGTACCCGGTCGGATTCCCCCGCACCACCACCATCGCCGACCTGCGCGCCAAGCACCCGGACCTGGAGCCGGACACCGCGACCGGCGAGCGGGCCGGCGTCACCGGCCGCGTCATCCTCTCCCGCACCGGCGGCAAGCTCTGCTTCGCCACCCTGCGCGACGGCACCGGCGACCTCCAGGTGATGTTCTCCCTGGACAAGCTGGGCGCCGAGCGGCTGGCGGCCTGGAAGACCGACATCGACCTCGGCGACCAGGTGGGCGTCGAGGGCGAGGTGATCACCTCCAAGCGCGGCGAGCTGTCCGTGATGGTGGACCGCTGGGAGCTCACCGCCAAGTGCCTGCGGCCGCTGCCGGACAAGCACAAGGGCCTGACCGACCCGGAGGCCCGGGTCCGCCAGCGCTACGTGGACCTGATCGTCAACCCCGAGGCCCGCGAGATCCTGCACCTGCGCAGCAAGGTCGTCCGCTCGATCCGCCGCACCTACGAGGACCGCGGCTACATCGAGGTCGAGACCCCGATGCTCCAGCCGGTGCACGGCGGCGCCAACGCGCGTCCGTTCAAGACCCACATCAACGCGTACGACATCGACCTCTACATGCGCATCGCCCCCGAGCTGTACCTCAAGCGGCTGGTGGTCGGCGGCGCCGAGAAGGTCTTCGAGATCAACCGCAACTTCCGCAACGAGGGCGCGGACTCCACCCACAACCCGGAGTTCACCTCCCTGGAGTCGTACGAGGCGTACGGCGACTACGACACCCAGGCCGAGCTGATCCGCGAGACGATCGTCAACGCGGCCCGGGACGCACTGGGCACCACGGTGATCAAGGGCGTGGACGCGCACGGCGTCGAGCACGAGATCGACCTGGCCGAGCCGTGGGAGGAGGTCAGCGTCTACCCGGGCATCTCCGCCCGCCTGGGCGCCGAGGTCACCCCGGAGACCGGTGTCGAGG